>CAZFYV010000156.1:0-5059 GCA_964523195.1 uncultured Pseudobdellovibrionaceae bacterium | reverse complement strand
GTTCTATTTTGGGTCTGTCTCTGCTGCAACCAAATCCGAAAGCCAAAAGGTGATGGAGTTTGAAGAAGCTTCATATAATTATCTCTATTTTAGTGATCTAAAAAATGCTAAAAAAATGATCGATGAAGCTATCAAATTAGACGCTAACAGACCTGAGTTAAAATTGGTTTTGGGAAAGATCTTAGTAGCGAGTAAAGATCACCAGATGGCGATAGACACTCTAGAGGGACTCAATTTAAGTGGCGATAGTTCTGACGAAAGAAATCTATATTTGGGTATTGGTTATCTCGGTGTCGATAATAAAGAAAAAGCAAAAAGCTTTTTTGAAATGGCTAAAGCCAACCCAAAATTTGCGACCCAGGCTGCGAATTATTTGAACGCAATGCAGGTTTCAAATAAGAAGCTAAGAGTGTCAGCGGATTTTGGATTAAACTACGATAGTCGTATTATTGATGAAGACCTATTGTCGACTACTGATGGCGCTGGTGGAAGGTTATTTTTCAGCTCAGATGTTTCTTATATGGTTAAAGAGTTCAAGGCAGCAAAGTTGTCTGTGGGAGCTGATATTACAACTCTTTACTCTTTCGATGACGATGTATCTTTGGGTGATCCTCTGGTTTTTACTTTAAATGCTCCTTATTCACGCAAAATAAAAATGTTTGGAAAGTCTCAGGACTTTGTTTTTGATACGCAAATTCAGCAAATTTGGCTCGATATTGATAACGATGGGACTAAAGAAGATTTGATGAGGTCTGTTGTTTTAAAGGGTGATGCCCTTGAAGAAAAAGTCGGAGATCGCGCTTTAGGCTACAATGCTGAAATTAGATATGACGATGGAATTGATGAATCCGTCAAAGAGGGAACAAATGAAGTTACTGGTCTTGGTTTGAGATTGGGTGCGGACTGGCATCAGTTTAGAAGCTCGACCGATATCAAGCAGTGGACGGCTTCGGCCTATTTAAGGTTTGGTTTTGCTAATGGTGAAAATATGAAGTACCAGCGGCTCGGGCTAAATTATATTTATTTTATGAATAAGTGGGGCTTTAATTTAGGTCTTTTAGGGGCTCTAAGATACACTGCATATCCTGATTATGTTGTGGACCGGAGTGATACCTACTTTTCGGTTGGAACTGTTGCAACTAAGCCATTAAAAGACTGGGTTAATCAAGATTGGGCAAAGTTCTTTTTAGTTGAATTCAAGGCTTCATTTACGCTTAACGAATCTGAACTTGATGTTCGCGACTACAATCGATTTATAGTATCGTCCTTACTAAAAGGGCAATGGTCGTTTTAAACTCTATTTAGTTTTCATAATAAAAACTCCGTCCCAATCTTTTGGTGGCGGATTTTTTATGTAGTCATTGCATCGGTTGAGATAAAGTTCACTTACTGAGTCTTGAGAAAGATCAACAGATTTTTGAAACTGATCTTTTGCTTCTTTAAACTTCTGTTCTCTGTAAAGCTTATAACCAGATTCGTAGAGCTCCATGGAATCCTGAATTTCACCATGGAGGTCACCTTCTCCAACAAGTTCGAAAATCTTAACGGGCTCCGTTTTTCCTTTAACCTTAACCCAATCGATTTCTCTGCGTTTAAAGGAAGTGCCAATAAGTTTTTCGGTAAATTCACTGATAATTATATGCGTGCCGTAATTTTTGTTTATTCCTTCCAGTCGCGCGCCTAGGTTAACAGCGTCTCCCATAACGGTGTAATTTCGAACTGTTTGAGAGCCCATGTTACCCACAGACATATCTCCGGTGTTGATCCCAATTCCGATATCGATAGTGATTAAGCCTTGAGCTGAAAGCTCAGCATTAAGTTGATTGAGTTTGTACATCTGATCTAGAGCACAGCGACAGGCATCTTCAGCGTGGGTTTTGTTTTGAACGGGAGCACCGAAGAAAGCCATAACTGCATCACCCATATATTTATCCAAAGTTCCATTATTTTTAAAAACGAGTTGAGTCATGGGGGTAAGGTAGAGATTCAGGAGTTTGGAAAGATCTTGAGGATCCAGTGACTCAGAGATTGTTGTAAACCCACGGATATCACTGAAAAACACACTCATAAATTCTTTACGACCACCCAGTTGCAGATTTTCAGGATCATCTAGGACTTCTTTAACAATTGAGGGGGAAACATATTTTTCAAAAGTACCTTTGATGGCTTTCTTTTTCCGTTCTTCTCCAAAATACCGGTACAGGGTTATGGAACTATACATTGCGACAATAAAGACAAGAACGAAAGCAAGTGGACTTTCTATATTTTTTGAAAAGAGATAGAAGTAGTCGACAGTGGCAAGTCCCCCAATTAAGCCAGTTATAACCGTTACGCCAGATATTGAACTACTGATCGATAAAATCATTGTAAGTACAGTTCCAAGAAGCAGAATGAATCCCAAAAGAATCACTTCAATATTTTCTATAGTTCGGTAGAAGGTTCCTGAAAGAGCGTTATCAGTTGCTGTAAGGTGTGCCTCTACACCGGGATAGTTCTTATCAAAAGGAGTTACTCGAAGGTCATAGGTTCCAAGGGCTGTTGCCCCTACAATAACGGTTTTGTCTTTAAGAAAATCAGCTTTTTTAAGAATTTGATTTTGTACGGCGTGGTTTCTGTCATTTTGTTTCACAGAAAAAGTATCTTTCTCGAGGTCTAGAAGGTCTTTTGCGCTGACATGTGGAAATGTAAAGCTAGGGCCGTAAAAGTTTATTTTAGCTTTTCCATAGTTTCCGATTTCGATGGGTTTATGAACTTCACCTTCTTTTGTTATATCTAACGAAGTCGCTATAAATTCTGTCGGATTTTTATTGTTTTTTGCTCGGGTATACTGAGCTCCGTCACCACCGGCGTGTTTGATCGCCATGGCCAGTGATAGGGATGGCAAAGTAAATGGACCTGTTTTTACGATAAGAGGTATTTCACGAACAACACCATCAATACCTGGTTCGAAGTTCATAAATCCAGCCCAACTTATGTTTTGATGAATAACTGGAATATTAAAGTACCAGGAATCCACATCGGGTAATGCATTGTTAAGTCCCCATCCCTTCAGGTCTCTATTGTCCTTTTCCCAAGTGGTACAGTATTCGAAAAGATCTTTATCTTTTGGTAATTCGCTAAGTTCTTGTTTCAGAGAGCTGAGTATTTTTTCGTCCAATTCTTTAGGATCGTCTCGGCTACTTAATCTTATTACATTGTAGCCAATGTTTTCGAGACGTGTATATTCATCTGTATCTTCAAAGACGGTATCGTAGCAAACTCGTTGATGAGGAAAGTATTGAAACTTTGGAATGGAATAGGCCGTTCCTGCGATCAGGTTTTGAGTATGTTTTTCGAAAGTCTGGGATAGAGTTGAATCGTGATCGTGAAGCCTTCTTTTATTTTTTGTGAATTTGTTAATCGTTTTTTTAGCTTTTGTTGGCAATTTATCTAGCTGCTCTAATTGATCGAGTAATTCATTAGCGGAATCATTAGAAGTTTCAGTAAACATGATGTCTAAAGCAACGTTGTGTGCTCCATGTTTGAAGAGTTCTTCTATAAGGAGCGCTATCTTGTCTCTTGGCCAAGGCCAACGACCGATTTTATTGAGTGATTCATCGTCAACAGCGATGACTGCTAGATCGCTTCTTGGTGTAACAGGTCCTCGTATTTTCTGTTTTACATCCATTGACTTTGCTTGGAGTGAACCAAATACATAGGCGATCGAACTCTGCTCTTTGTTGGGCGAAGTCGTGCTTAGAGTCCAAGCCAAAACAATGAAGGTAAGAGTCACTCCACCTCCAACCATCAAAGAGATACTATGGTCCTTAAATTGTTTAAGAATTTGTCTTTTGGTCACCTTTATTTTTCGGCTTTTTTTAAGCGAGACCTGACGTATTGTAGACCTTTGACTTGCGCAGCGTGCTAGTAATCAGGATCAAGGTCGTTCGACCTGCTGTCTGATTGACGATTTTACTAAGAACGTATAGTTTGCAGCTGCTTGAACCGCTCTTAATTTAGTTCCCATCTTAGAGGCAAACATTGCTGAAGTGTCTATCAGTTTACGTCGGTTCTAGAAGTAAAAGAGAGGATCCAAGGTGTTTTCAGGAATAATCGAAACCACTGCACTGGTTTTAGACGCTCAAAAAGACCGAGCGAACGTTCGGATTGATGTTAAAAAGCCTAATGATTTCAATGATATAACTGTTGGAGACTCAATCGCCCATGACGGAGTTTGTCTCACTGTCGAGAGCTTTGACGATGAAAAAATCACCTATATTTTAGCGGCAGAGACCTTGCAGATAACTAAGTGGAGTGAGGAAAACCTTAAGGGTCACGCCATGAATGTGGAGAGATCCATGAAAATGAGCGATCGAATTCATGGCCATCTCGTTACAGGTCATGTGGACTGCAGACTAAAGGTTTTAGAGTCTAAAGATTTAGGTGGTTCCCTCATCATTCGCTTTGAGTTGAATCCAGGTGTTCAAGGATTGGTTTGGTCAAAGGGAAGTGTTTGTTTAAACGGTGTAAGTTTGACCGTTAACGATGTTGAAGGAGATTGGTTTGAAGTTTGTTTGATTCCTGAGACCTTGAGACGAACAAACCTTGGAGAGTTGAAGCCAGGTGACGAGGTAAATTTTGAAGCCGATCAAATCGCCAGGGCGTTAAGAAGAATGATCGAGCTCGGTGAGCTCAAGAATATAAAGTAACTTTATCGAAAGAGATAGTGTGAATACGATTCCTGAAATTATTGAAGATGTACGTAATGGAAAAATGGTTATCCTCGTTGATGATGAGGATCGTGAAAATGAAGGTGACCTTGTTTTAGCTGCAGACTTTGTAACTCCCGAAGCGATTAATTTTATGGCTACAGAAGCCAAAGGTTTGATTTGCTTATCTTTAAAAGAAGACCAATGTAAACGTCTAAATCTCCCTATGATGGTTGTTGATGATGCTAACCGTTCACCTAATAAAACAGCCTTTACTGTGAGTATTGAAGCATCGACCGGAGTATCAACAGGAATTTCAGCTGCTGATCGGGCTCATACAATTCGAATAGCGGCCAATCCCAATGCAAGAC
>CAZFYV010000155.1:3543-8587 GCA_964523195.1 uncultured Pseudobdellovibrionaceae bacterium | reverse complement strand
ATCTCTTCCCCAACCCGTAGTTCGTGCTGGGCCAAGTCCTAAGCCACCTTCGCCGATGCCTAATGAAAGTCTGTCGGTTGATCCTGTAAGGGGATGGTGGCAAGTCGCACATGAAATATTCTTGTTTCCACTTAAAACCTTATCAAAAAAGAGAAGCTGCCCCAGCTCAACCTGACGATAGGGATTAGCTTGTGAAATTGTCGTGAAAAAAATAGCGAAAACGAAAAAAAATAAATACTTCATAATCCCCCCAAATGACCCACGGGCAACATATTGCGAGATTTTAAGAAGATCAATTTTTAATCACAGGAAACCCCAACTTACTCGATGTACCATTAGAATTTTGAATAGCTATAACTCTCAATTCTCTTATTCAAAAGATTTTGAACAAGCTTTTTGAAGAAATTTTCCTGTCTGAGACCACTTGGCACGCATCTCATAATGAAACACTTTTAGAAACACAAATAGTCACTCTGTAAAAACCCAAAAACACCCAACTAAAAGTTAAACACCATAGAACGTACTGTTCTGAGAATAATCAGTCATTTTCCAAAATGAGAATTACCTTATTGATAGCCTGAAAGTGGTAGTCGTTGTTCGTACTTTTGAAACTATTTGGTTTAGGAAACAAGAAAGTAGGAATTCAAATGAAATCAATTTTAACACTAACGATAGTTTGTCTTTTTTTAATTCCCACTCTATCAGAGGCTAACTCACAGTTAAGATCAGCTGTTGAAAGAGGAATTGAAATTGTTCCCTCATCGAAACCTGCTTTGGAACCAGACGAAACCTTACCAAGCAATGTCTGCGATATCTCAGACAACGACAATGCAAAATGTGAAGTTTGTACTTGTTATCTAGAAATTGCAGGGATGCTTTCCTGGAATGGAATAGCTGGCACCGAAATCGAGGAGCAAGTTCTCGCTAATGAAGACCTTCATCAAAGAATTGTTCAAGTGGTTCAAGCAAGAGCACAACACCCACATTACCCAACAAATTCATGCGAGGTTCTCTATCAGCCCTATCAATTTAGCGCTGCCTCTCATGAAAGTCGATTTCGGACAGGCGGACTCCAAGTTCCTCGCTATGTAGGAATGCTCGGCGGTTTCAAAAAAGAAATGCTTAACGAAAAAATAATTCAGGCTTGTCAGGCCGCTCAAACTGCAAGTGCCGATAGGGAAAACCCTGGAGATCTATTCTTTGTAAGTTATCGTCATGCTATGCAAAGAGGAACTGGCAGACCTGCTTGGCTGCGAAAATGTACTCCGTCAACTGATGTTAGAGCGCTAGATTACCCAGTAACATTTTTTGATTGCCCAGACATTGAAAGGCACGGTTCAGGACACCAAAGAAGAGAGAGAACAACTATTATGGGTCAAGAAGGATAAGAAAGATGAACTGGAAAGGATCCTTTAGGAACTTCATTATTATTTTCTGTGCCCTGATTGTAACTCAATCAGGAGAGGCTAAGAAAGAAACGAACTCAGATTATAACTTCGTAGAGATCGATGGCCAACTCAGACTCAGTATGAGTCCTTTTTTCAGAAAGAAAATTCGCTCCATCAACCCAACTTTTAGATTTTTTAAAGAATCTCAGTTTTCATATTCTCTACGAGATATGTACAGAGAGTCTGACAATCGACTTCCACATATTGTCATCGAAGACTTCAATAAAGACGGTAAAAAAGACATGGCTGTGCTTGGTTATTACGCTGATAGACCGAACTACTTTCAAGTCGTTATTTTTGAAACCAACAGGCTCAAAGGCTATACCTTCAGAAATATCCACTCCTTTCATGGAGCCAACTACAGAATCAACGTTACGAGTGAAGATCCAGGGCAGGCAGGAATTGCCACATATTTAACTTTTCGTAAGCGAATCTCAAAAAAACGGCGCCTCGCCTCGCTTAAATCAAAAGCAAAAAAAGCTCCCAAAGTCCGAAATATCTTAGGCGTTGAAACCTGGGGCTCTGTGTACGGCGATTATTTTCTAATTAAAAAAAGAAGTGTGAAAAGGTACTAAACCTCCGCCGTCAAACTTCTTTACGGTGCCGGCTCATTGTCGGAAATACCATTTATTCTAGATCCAGTATCAAACTCATTACATTTGAGAAGGCTACAATTAGGTCCTACCATTGCAAATACTGTCTGCGGGAATGAGGAGCATCTCCACTGGTGGAGATTGAATCTAGATAGCAGAAGGATTGAAAATGAAGAAGTTCGTTAGTTTGTTGATTTTATCTCTGATTTTTATTGGCCATCAGAGTTATGCCGCTTTAGTTTGCCAAGACTATTTTAATCCCCTTTCTCATACGGCGATTAATAAAGATCTAAACTCAATCTTATCCAATGCAGCCCAGTCAGTAAGTACAATCTCAAAAGTTAAAACAGCCCTTGAGGCCAACCCTCAATGGAGTAAAGTTGGTGACGGAAGCCCTATGGCCAAGGTCATTGAAGACTTAAGAAAAATGATGCCAGAAAATACAATAGAAGACATCATTTCTATCATTGAAGATCCTACTCAAACTTTTGGCAGCCGCGAAGTTCTACAGAGTCTAAATCCAGCAACTCTTAAGCAGGTTAATGATATCGTAGTAGAGTCTCTTCGCGCCTTAGCAGAAGGTGTTGACGCTGTTTCAAACATGGGGCCTTTCTCCCAAAAAATTATCGACAATCTCACCAAGCCGCTCGCCAATGAGATACAAAAGAAACTACTCGAAAAGATTCAAAAAGGTGAAATCGATATAAGCCTTGGTGACCTTGGCAGAGTCATAACAAGAATTCAAAACATCTTGAGCACCTATGCCTTTGGAAGAGCTTATCAAATTCAATCACTACAAACGACTCTACAAATCCACGCTCAAACCCAAGACGCCTTAGCAGCCGAACTAGATATTGCACCAGATGTAGAGAGACAAATGGCAGCCAAAGGAGGTTTTGGCCCAGGTCAAGCTAGCTTTGGTGGAAGACTAGCTAATGTATTGAGGTTCATTCAAGCAAACAGACCTGCCATCGACAAGTCAATAGCCGATGCTGTAGCCAGAACAAGTGCTAAGATAGCTGAGGTGCCTGCAACAAAAATAGATCCTGAGCAAACCAGATTGGTTATTCATAAAATTCGAGAAATGCATCGAGAAATAGAAGAGGCGAATCGAAAAGCTGACGAAGCGAGAGCGGAGATGGCTGCTGAAATCGATAGAACTACAGCTGAATTGCGCCGAATGCTACTCCAAAACTATCCCAACGCTGTAGAAAATTTAGCTCGTAAAAAACGTCTTCCACCTTTGGACCTCTCTAAGTATTTAATTAACTTTCCGAAAAAACCAGGTGGAGAAGACGTCTATCCTCTTAACTATGTCACATATCCATTTCCTCAAGACAGGCATGACGAGGTTCGAGCACTTATCGATAAAATTGATTTAGCAAGCCCAGCGCAAATTGCTGGATTCGGAAATTCAATTTTCTACTACACTTCAAATACGATGGAAGAACTCCTCAGAGGCACAGGGCACAAAGTTTACAATGGCAGAAAACTACCTCGGGTAAAAATGTCTGCCCTCACAGCCGCTATTAAGTTTCAACAGGTTGTAACTTCGACCTTTCCTGGAGAAGACAATATCAATAACTATGACCTTGCAGCCCTTGGCCAATTAGAACGCCAAACTGGCGATCTTCTAGAAGCTCTCTTTGCCTATATCAATCCAGAAAGAGAACCTTACCCTTTAGCAGAAGTTCGTATTGATGATGTAGAATTAACACCAGAACGTCTTGAAGACATCGCTGCCGAAATTAGCCACGTCATTGAAGGAATTGATAGCCTCGCCAAACATATGACAACTCTCAAAGAAGCGAGCCCCACCTTACTTTCGGTGACTAATATCTCTATGCTTCAAGAAAAATCCAATGCTTTAAAGGCAATCCTAGCTAAAATTGAAGACTCTGCCCAAGATGGATTCCCACAAGAAATTGAAGGACTCACACTAGAAGATATTGGCTTAGCCTCTCTCCATGATTTAGGAACCATTGGTGAAGAAATTATGGATGAAGTGACTCGCCTCTATAGGTATGACAGATCAAATGGTCTTTCTGATTCAGGTAAAGCCGCAAAAGATCTCCAAAACACACTTTTCAGAGAACTCAACCCTCGTCAGATCTCGCTCCTAGCATATTTTCACTTGGTTGTTGTTATTGGAGATTAATATTTCTGGACTCCTAGGAGATCACACAAAGTGATTAAATACTCTTAGGAGTCAAAACAAGCATGAAAAAATACCGCCTGATTATTTGGTTGTGCTTTGCCATCGTCGGTTTATTCGCAATGGACTTTCTTATCAATGGCGCTCCCATTAGAAGCCTCATTATGGGAAAAGATCAGAAGCGCTACCAGGCCTGCGAAAAGCCTAAATCACGAGCGATCTTGCGCATTCTCACTCAGACAGGCATTCCATTCAATTCTCCCAATGCAGGCCTCTCTGAGGCCCAAATCATCGACCAAATTAATCAGCATCTAAGCCTCATCAATTTGGTCGAACTAGGACAAAACATTCCGACCAACCCTGAAATCTTTCAATTAGATTTCAGTGATTCGCGAATCAAGGTCACCGACTACTCAAAACAACACAAATACTATTTGTTTTCTTATGAAGCGTTTATTCCAATCGCACTTTGTCAGACAAGTTTTGAAAAGAGTATTGGCGGGATAAATATCAACCTTCCTCTCTATCCAGATTCAAAAATAAAAGTCCCGGCCGAAGTGGAAATCTACAAAGAAGCAAAAAGCTAGATCCCCAAATACCTCAAACTTTCATATACTTACAATTTGCTAAACAACTGATTGCCGCACATTTTCTTGCTGGACAATGGTCTAAATGAAAAATGGAGTGACCGGTCAGTCACTCCAAAGATTGGGCTATATGTTTGTTATTGGTTTGATGTATTTAAAGACTCGCTGGAATCTCAACCGACATCTGGTAGAAGTCGATAGGCTTAATCCATGAATCATTAGTACTTAGTGGAAGGGTCGAAATTGCCCCAGAAACATCCG
>CAZFYV010000155.1:0-3443 GCA_964523195.1 uncultured Pseudobdellovibrionaceae bacterium | reverse complement strand
ATCCATGAATCATTAGTACTTAGTGGAAGGGTCGAAATTGCCCCAGAAACATCCGAACAATCTGAATCCCAGACAATATCTTTTGATCCCGCTTTTAGACAGTGAGTATTTTTAAAGGTACTGAGATAGGCATCTACTGCTCCGCTGGTAGTGCTTTCTTCGTCTGCAATCAAATCACAAATCGCAGGGTAGTTGGTACAAAGATCATCAACACCGTAGCTTTGAATTGAAGCCGTTGATGTTTCAGACCGATTCAACATATATATAGAAGCTTTCGTTGCCACACCATTACCGATGAAATCTGTATATACAACCATTCCGGTTGCATCAGTCACAGGCGTATCACAAGATCTTTCAGAGTCTTTGACAACCGCCAAAGGCGCATAGGCGTAGGCTTTACCAGACCACAATTCTTGGTTCTTATTAACCTCAATTCTAAACCCTTTAAGGTCGTCAGGGTCTTCGGAATTACACTTTACATCCGAAACATGCAATGTGGTTTCCCATTTAGAAGCCGCTTCATAATTGATCTTAGCTTGAAACATTCCTCCCTGGGAGTTGGGGTCGTCTTTAGCTAAAATATCCATATTTAATCGAATATCGAAGTCGCGATCATTGACGTCAATAAAGCCTACTCCAACGTCATTTTGCGTGAATAGTAACTTAAACACGAGAGTCGACGTTTTTTGAAATTCCACCTTCACATTATCGGGCAAATTAATTTCTATACTGGAACCATCAGGAACCTCACCGAAATCTCTTGCTAGGCCTGCAATAGCTGTCTGACTAAAACGAAAACCATATCTTGCAGACTGAATATAGAATCTTAGTAGTTTTGCCTGACACTCTAATAGCTCGTCATCTTCACAAAGATGAACATCATCGGAAGCCGCCTTTGCTTTTAACTGACTTACTAATGCATCATTAATTTCTAATGATTCAGGTACAAAAGTTTTTTCTACCCCTCCAAGGTCATCGGCAAGTGCTGAAAGCGCTGCATCTCTTTGCGCGCGCAATTCATCATCTTCTTGCTGTTCTCCGCAACCAACAAACGTACTAAAAGCGAATATGGAAAGAGTAAGTAGTCCTAATAATCTTCGTAGTGTTTTCTCCATAGCAGTTAACCTCCGCTAGATTTTGGTATGAGAATTCGATCCCTTTGAAAGCTAAACGAACTAGACGAAGAGATTGGGCCAATAAAAAAATATTTTTTTAAACCCCTGTAAATACAGGTCTTTTTTTGAACTGTTTGCAAATATTCATTTTTGGTGACACAAATGTCACCCCAGATTCGTTATCAAAGTGGTGTGCGTCGGTTTTGGATTTAGTAAAGTAAATGGGGAATCAAATTCAATAGGGCCACTGGGAAAATGGAGAGTTTTGACTGTAGCAAAGCAGAGGATGTGGAGCGACTATACAATTTAGTCGCTAAGGCTGCTCTTAGTAAAACGTCCTATATAGTTCACTCCTCCGCTGCAGAAGAAATTGTCCAAGAAACGTTCATAAAGCTGTTTAATAAAAAACCCAAGTTCTCGAGTGTGAGACAGGCTTACGCGTGGATCTATCGAACGTGCACCAATGGCGCGATTGATTTCTTGCGCAAAAAAGACAACTCCGATTGGGGACAAGACAGTCAGGATCTTTTAGATAGTAGTCGTTTTGGGCCAGAGGAAAAAACCCATTTAAAACAAGCCTACGAAGGGCTGTTGAAGGATTTAGATGAGAAAGAAGCTCAATATTTTGTATTCAATTATATTGAAGCTCTAACTCAAGAGGAAATGGCCGAGGTTATGAAAGTTTCCCGAAGAACAATAACTCGTATCGCAGATAAGGTCTCAAAGAAGATCGAACGAAGGAAAGAAAGGAGTAAAAATGGATAAAAAGAAATCCTCACTCTTTTCTGATCAATTGGATGTGATCGAAAATAAAAAAGACTTAACTCAAGAACAAATAGAAGAAAAAGCACGGCAGGACAAGATTAGTGTGCCACCTTTAGAGCTACAAGAATCCAATTTTGCCAATAACACAGCAAGAGCTATCCTCGATTTCTTATTTAACCCAAAGATGCTCAGTGCAGCTTCCGTTTGCGCTGTAGCTATGTTTCTAATACTAGCCCCTTTAGAGCAAGAAGATATTCTGAGAACAAAAGGTGCCGTTAGAATCACGTTAATATTCGAAAGAGACGGTCTCGTTAAAGAATTTTCTGACTCTCAAAAACTAAGTAATGGTGACAAGGTTGGAGCTCAAATCATTAGCGCTGGTGAGGCTTTTGCTTACTGGACTGTTATAGACAAAGAAAACAACATTCTGTTACCTCCAGAAGACTTACTTTCTAGCGAACTCAAACTAAAGCCTGGGGTATTAACATCTTTTGAATCTAGCCTGACTTTAACTGATCCAAATCAAGGAGAGTCTTTAGTCATAATGATCTGTAAAAAGAAAATCTCGTCTTCTGAGAGAAGCCAAAAACTGCTAAATTTAGAGAACCTAGTCAATTCAGTTAACAAAGGCAAAATCATCAAAGAAGAATGCATGATTTATGGAAGAAACCTAAGAAGGAGTGACAGCGATGAAACTCTATAAACTGGTTTTTTTTAGTATCACGACTCTAACTCTATTACTTATAGGATGTGTTGAAGTTCTACATGCCAAAAACAAAACCAAAGAATTTAGTGGTATCGTGATTGGAGCAGATAAGTCTTTTTTAGCTACAGAAGAAACACTTAACTATGCAACTCGAGATGCTGAGCGCGTCGCAAAAGCTATGCGAACTGCTGGCAGAGTTGCCCATGGACAGATAAAACAACTTAAAAATCCGAGCGTTAATCAGTTTAAAAGAGCCGTTAATAGACTCGCTAAAAAGAAGACCAATAAGTTTCTATTTTATTTCTCTGGCCATTCAGATGAAAAGGGTCTACATCTTCACGACGGGTCGATCACCAAAGATCAACTCCACGATATGCTTAAAAGAATTACAGCCAAGGTTAAAATTGTAATTCTTGATAGCTGCTTTTCAGGAGCTCTAAAAAAGAAGGGCGTTAGAAAATCAAAACCTATTGAGTTGGTCGCCTACAACGTAGATGAACCTTCAGGCTCTGTGATTCTAACTTCAAGTTCTGGTCAAGAATTCTCTTACGAAAGTGAAAACCTTAAAGGAAGCATCTTTACCTACCACCTTGTATCAGGCCTATATGGTCAGGCTGATGGGAATAGTGATGGAATCGTCACAATTGATGAACTTTATCAATACGTTTATTCGAAGACGAAATTTCAAAGCATGGTTTCAGGAGGAAGATCTCAACATCCAGAGTTTCAGTCGAAGCTAGAGGGCCAAGGAGCACTTGTTGTTTCTTATCCAGCTAAAATTAACGGACGAGTACATCTTCCAAGCGACTTATTCGGCGAACTCACCTTAGCAAGTGCCAATGGCGTAACCTTCTTTA
>CAZFYV010000154.1:0-8611 GCA_964523195.1 uncultured Pseudobdellovibrionaceae bacterium | reverse complement strand
AGATTTAGTGGTCATCTGAAACCTAGGGGCGTTTCGGACAGGCCATTTTAGGCCCTAACCGGGTAAACCATGAAACAATTATCTTTGAGAAGAGTGACTCACCTTGCTTTATGAAAACCAATCGATATTCTTTGAGTATGAAATCCAATCTGATACAGATTTTTAGTTCCTTATTCGCTCTGTTTTTATCAATGCAAGCTGCCCATGCAGCAATCGAAGCCTCACTCCAAGATGAAGTTATGGAGAGTATGGAATCAAACAGTTCCGTAGATGTGGATACAATTGAAGTTCGTGATTGGAAATTTAACGGCGGGTACATAAGCTTTCTACCCAAAAACAAAACAGCTTCGATAGGCTTTATTTTCTACCCAGGAGCAAATGTTCAAGCCGAAGCCTATGCTCCAGTCTTAAAACAAATTGCTGAGCAAGGAATAAGTGTTTTTGCCGTTAGACAGCCTTTTAAAATGGCCGTATTTGGTTACGACCGAGCACAATTCATAATAGAAAAATATTCTCATCAAATAAAACTATGGTCAGTTGGGGGACATTCTTTAGGAGGAATCGGAGCCACTTTTGCTGGCAAAAGTTTCCAAGATGAATTCGCTGGTATCGTCCTATGGGCCTCTTACCCAACCCTCTTTTCGAGAATCGACCAGACGAACTTAAGAGCGCTTTCTATTTCTGCAGAACTCGATGGGCTGACTCGACAAAGAGAGCTAGAAGCGTTCAAAAAATACTTGCCTAAAAATTCATACTTTTATGAGATCAAAGGTGGAAATCACACTCAGTTTGGCAGCTACAAAGAAAAACCACAGTTTGGCGACAACAAGGCTTCGATCACCAGGTCTCAACAACAGTCAATTACTGCACGCGAGACTGCAAACTTCTTAAAGTCTTTAGCTGCCCCATAACATTTTCTAGCTCAACTATTTTACAGTAATGAACTCCATAAAAAACATTGGCCGAAGACTCCTCCAAAAAGGGAGTCACTAGAACCGGTACTTTTGCTACCACGGCCCCATGTTTAATTTCATACTCGATAGGCATATTAACCCATTCCGGGCCAGACTGAGTTGTGACTTCTTCAAACTGAACCTCGTTTGGCAAATAATTCCAAGCCTCTAAATGACGACGATTTAACTCCAGACAGTTATCCTGGGGTGGATTAAGTTGAGGATTTTCAAGAATATGGGCTACAGCACTGTTGTTTCTCAGCTTACATGCATAACCTGATTTCTGAGCATATGCGGTGGGTCTAAGGTACAAAAAATCATCAGTCCGATGAGCCTTTGCCTTTGATAGAACAAAGCCAGCGTAGGTGTAAAATCCAGCAAGGTGAATTTGCACCGGATAGTCCACCCAAGAGGAAACTGCATTCTTCTGGGCTTCAGCACAAACCCAGTGTTTTTCAACTTCGGCGAAGGCTAAACTTCCACAAAGTATGCTTAAAATAATAAGTAGAAACATCCGTGATTTCATAAATACTCCCTAGGTCATTCTATTCACAGCTTAAGGAATTGCGTAATTTGTTTTTTAATTAACTTGGATATTGCGCACCATTTCTGGAGACAAAATATTTGAATTCTGTGACCTGTTTTTCGTGACAAGCTTCAACAATATTAAATATACAAAGTTAATTTAGCTCTGGGGGTAAAGTATGAAATCCGCAATCAATGTCTTACTTGTTAGTTTTGCAAGCCTTGCTCTTGTGAATTGTGCTTCTTTAGATGCCGATCGTCAGTTAGCCAGTGATTGTAATCCCCACCATGTGCATATGAATAATGACCATACAGGACACCATCACTTTGGATCAGGTGATGCAAATTCTAGTGCCTATAGCGGGCAGAACATGGATCGCATACACGACCAAGCTGAAGGTAACGACTGCTAAATTTCCATGGACAAATGTCTCTATTTGCATTTTGAACGATCTTATTTGAGACACTCAAGCCAAGCCAAGTAGACAAAATTAGCTAAGAAAATCAGACTAGAAGAAGCACTTTATTACATCTTTAGGAGTCTGAAATGAGAGTCATTATTTCCCTTGTTTTCTTAGGAGCCGCGAGCTTTGTGATCTCAGGTTGCACTAGCCCAGATCATGATCAGGCTAGCCATAGCCACCATACAATTCACGCAAATCATGGTCACAAGCATGGTGAGAACTGTGGTCACAAAAAGGTTAAGCATCACGATCACTTCGATTATATTCACAATGGTCACTATCACTATATCCACGGCGACCACGTAGATGATCACGGAACAGTGGCCGAATCGCGATCTACCGCTTCAGCAGATCATAAAATTCACTCTCCACATGAACACAAACATGGAAAAAACTGCGGCCATAAAGCCGTCGTTCATGGAGATCATATGGACTATCTGCATGATGGGCATTACCACCATGTTCACGGAGACCATGTGGACGATCACGGACTCGTAGTAACGAAGTAAAGTTCTAAGATACGGCAAAAAAAAGGATATTACCCGAGGTAATATCCTTTTTTTGTAATCTAAGAGTCTTAGACTCTATTCAACATCACCTTTAGAAACCGTACACTCGGCTTCCACGATTTCCATAAGCTTACCTTCAGTCACATCCGCAACAGATTTGTTAACGACTGAAGTATCTTTCATAGCAATGCCCATGAGGTAATTACCATCGGCATCTAATGTGTCTTTTTTTCCTGTAAGTAAATTGATGCTACAACGTTGAGCATCTAGCGTCATGGTATCAACACTATTGAAGTCCAATCCAGCGAGCTTAAACTCACCATCTCTATAAGCAACAGTTAGTACCTGACTCCACTTCCAGCGACCAATGCCCCAATGTTCAGCACCAATTCTTAGAGAACGTGGCTTATACTCGCTGCCATCTGCTCTTTTGAACTTAATGAACTCAACCACTGGCTCACCGATGCTTCTAAATTTTCCATCAACGGCCATTAATAGGTTTTTATTTACGGAAGTTAATTGCTTTTCACCATGAGACACACCAGTCATGAAAAGCATAGAATACATCATATCCTCTTGATTCTCTTTAACCAAGAATACAGAGTCCATAAATCCATCTTGATTAAAATCATAACTTGCACCAGCGTAAACTTGGGTTTCCAAGCTGTACTTAGCAGTAGTAGCAACAGCAACCGTCGCGGTAATCACAGTCAACAAACCAAAGAGTAAATTCTTCTTCAACATTAGAAATTCCTTCCTTTAGACTAGAGGCAACTAAACACCAATAATCTCTAATTTTATCTGTAAAAGTGGGAATAGCATGATGGATGCCATATTCAGAAACAAGAGGCTTCTTCTAAACCTAAAAATATGGAGTTAATCTACCGATAGCGGCGCTCTTATTGAAAGACCTACAATAGAGCTTTCGCCCTCTATCGGTAAATGAAATCTTTTAGAGATACTTATTGATGAAATTCCAGAATCGCTCTTTGGCTTTTTGCCACTTACTTTTGCCGGAATCTACTTCTTCGGGGCAAGAAAATACAAAGTGATCACTGAACTCAGGATCTGCACATTTCTCAATAGACTGTGTATTAGTTCCATCACTGACCTCAATTTTTGTCAATTTAGACAAATTCAAGGTCGGACACGAACGACTTAAAAGCCCTGCCATCAAAGTGATATCTGCAAATAAGACATTCCAACTTTCGCACCGGATATTAGTCATCTTTTCACAGGACTGAGCTGGATTGAGGATGAAAGACATTGTGATATTACCATCTTCACGCTTACAGGAGGCTTCTACTTCTTCTAGGTCTATACAACCTTCAAATGTCATATTCGTAAACTCATCAAACCCATCCAAGTCTTCAGCGGTTTTGCCATCTAAAATAACATGACTTGAGTTAACATCAGTTAAGTTCACTTGAGCATTTCCTTGTGAAACAAAGGACTTACAAGCACTTTCATCAGCTGATGCAACCCCAAAAGAGATAAAAACTGAAAAAACGACGAAAATAATAGAACCAACAAATTTCATGGTAACCTTCCCAAAGAATTTAATTCCCCGAAATACTGCAATGATGGAGCCAATCCTATTGAGATTTTTCGAACCTATAACACCAGTGTACTTTTTGATTGTGAAAATCAAAAGGTATGGTCTCGGAAGTGATGTTCTTTGGATCATATTTATCTAGGTTTTTTGATAACCTAAATTTGGAGTGATTATTTGAAAAATAGAGTTTTCCGCCCGGATTTAAGAGATTCATACATGTCTCAACCAAAAACTCTTGGTCTCGAAGCACATCAAAAGAATCTGACTTCATTCGCTTCGAGTTAGAAAAACTAGGCGGGTCTAAGAAAATAACATCATACTTATTTACTTCATTCTCGAGCCATTCTAGTACATCCGTATGAATAAAATGATGCTGATCGAACCTAACATTATTTAATCGGTAGTTATCCTTACCCCAATTTAAATAGGTCTTTGAGATATCCACATTCGTTGTAGTAGCACCGCCAATTGCTGCAGCTAAACCAACTGAACACGTATAACTAAAAAGGTTCAGAAAACGTCCTTGGTTTTTCTTCTGGAATTCACTTCTCAAAGGCCTGTGATCTAAAAATAAGCCAGTATCTAGATAGTCGAAAAGATTGACCCAGTATTTTCTTGGTCCCTCTTTAACAACGATACGGTGGTCATCTGATGCCAGTTTTTCATACTGATCTTTGCCTTTTTGTTTTTCGCGCAATTTCCAAATAACCTTATCAACAGGACAATCAAAGAGGTTTAGGATTGCATTCCTGACCTCATCAATTAGCTGACTTTTTCTCGACTCATCTCGTTTTTCAGTGCGATCGTATACAACTATATAATCTCCATATACATCAATATAAAAAGGGTACTCAGGAATCTGCCAATCATACAGCCTGTAAGCTTCAATGCCGACTTGCTTGATCCAGCCCTTACGCTTTTTAATATTCTTTTTAAGGAGATTTTCAATCATGCCCCATAATAGGTTCTGACATGTGCATGAGCAATATGAATAATTTTCTCGACAAGACAAGAAAGCCACCTACTACTTTCACCTTCGAAAACTATTAAAAGGCCTTGTGCTTTTAAGGGTTTAACACTTACACTCTGAAGATGACTAAGAAATCCTACAAATTACAAACTCTCTCGATGTTTTCAGTTATTGGACGAGCTCGGCTCCATTATTTATGCAAACTTATGCATGAGATAACATCCGATATTTTTGAAACCTCTGGATTTTACTGGTCAGGCAATGTGGAAGAGGGGTGTTTTTCCTATTCAAATGGATCTGGAGATAACTTAGCAATTTGCTGGAACAACAATCAACTTGTCGCTGCTGTATTTGATCACGAAAGCGATCGAAGCCATATCGGAAGTCCTCAGGAACCAAACTCAGCGGGGCTTACTCCTGATCAAGACCCAAGGTATTTTTTCCCCCATTTTCCAAGCAAAAACATAGAACTCCTTAAAACCTGTAACAAACTACTTGAAGACGCCGGAGGAGACACAAACGTTACTTTTTGCTTATGGGCTGACAAATCGGCTCTTTACCTGCCCGAAAGCAAAAATACTGGAATGGATCATGGTCTATGGATTATTGAAAATTATATCAATGATATCGAAGAAGCTGTGATTGACCCTAATGCTAAAACTCCAGAGGCTCAAAAGGACTTTTACTTCTCTGCCTTGGTCGGCGACATTCAAGCACCTATTGATTCAAATGCCTGGAGGTTCCATTACTCTCTATCACCTGAGCAAGCGCGTTTACTCATAGATATTGAGGATTCTCTAACAAAAACATGGAATGTAGAGCTAGATAGTGAGCAATGGATAAGCTTTAAAACAGTAAGCGACAATTTAGTCGATCCATCAACAGGAAAGAAGAAAAGAGGAACTCCTGAAAATTTTAAAAAGATAAGAGAAAAGTTGGCTGAAATAGGTGTTACAGTCAAATAGTCGACTAATAGATTCGCTTTAGCAGTTTTGGATTAAACAAACCAGTTCGAAAAAGAAAAACGATAGATACATTTATGAAAGACTGCTTAACCACTCCTTTTGAATAGTATTTCCTGGAATCAACTATTAGTCTTGAGTTCAAAACATTGATTTTAGCTACCTTCCTGAGTCTATCAGAGAGGATAACATCATCTAAAAACCGATAGTCAGGCCATTCGATGGATTTTAGTGTTTCTCTCGATATAATCAATCCATTGGTCCACACAAAACTCTTCAAAAACTTTGTCCTAAACGAGTTTTGAATTTTTGCGTAGAAATTTAAATAGGTAGACCTCGAATTGTACTCTTTTTGAAAAACCCAATAGCCTCCACTCTTCTTAGAAAAATCTATCTCTTTTAAATCTGTGTTAGCCATAGACACATCTAGGGGTAACAATAGTAGAAACTCACCACTAGAGTTACCAATACCTAGAGAAAACGCCCTAGCGATTGAAGGGCTTTGCAAATCACCTTCTACAACTCTCACCTTATTGTGTTTTCTAGAGAACTCTTTAGCGATTCCTAGGGATGAGTCTTTTGAGCCGCTGTCGATCAGGACAATTTCGAAATCAACGCCTGCCTTCAAAAGTGAAGAATAATGACTCTTAAGATTTTCTTCAAGAATCTCCTCTTCATTTAAAAAAGGAATCAAACAACTCAGTTCTTTCAAGATATAACACCTCGAAATAGGACCCTTTTCCTATGAAGAATGACCGCTGCTACCAGGAGCAATCCGTACTCAAGACCAACCAAGTAAGGATACAAAGCTGGGAACTCAAACCAACTGTATCCTAAAAAGATCAAAAAACTATGAATCACAATAATCCACTCCCTTGAAAGCACGGCAAACGGCAGAATCCACATCAAGTACCAAGCATTGAATACTGGTGATAAAAGGAGCAAGACGTAGACTGCCAACAAGATACTTCGAAGCAACTGGTCGTTTTGTTTCAAACGAAAAAATATTATTGTGAAAAAAGGAACATATAGGAGGGCTACTACAGCTCTCACCCATTGATCTTCGATTCCTAATAGACCTCCTAGGAAGCTAAGAAGTCCAAAAACCGAAGCGTTAAACACCCACTCCCTGGAAAAAGCTCCAAACCCTGAGAGCAAATCAGCCCCGGCGGACAAAAAAGGAGCAAACAACAACAGTGTTGCTCCAATGAAAGTTGCTAAAAAGAGAATGCGGTTTTTATTTACCTTAAAAAATATTGGCATGATTACGAGAGGAAAAACCTTAACTTGAAAGCCTAATGCAATTAACCCAGCCACGATCATTGATTTCTTTTTACTATCTCGAAGTCTTTGAAAAGCCCAAAACGCAACAAAGACAAAAAAGATCGCAGCTATATCCAAGTGTAATCCGTTGTAGACTTGGAAAATTAGGAGCGGATTTAAAAAGTATACGAGAAATAAAAACCTTCTATCCTTTAAATGTCCCAAATATTTGTACACAACAGCACTAAGAGAAAGCTCGAAAATTGCAAATATAAACTTGAGGCCCAAAATAGAATCACCAAAAACCCAATGGGCGAATCCAAATATATATTGGGCTACTGGAGGATAGATGGTTTTGATATTTAGGAAGCCAATGTTCTCGCGATAATCCGTATGAAGATGGTCTAATTCGGGAGAGTCCGGAGCAAACATATAAGGATTAATTCCGTTATTTAGAACCCTGCCGTCCCAGAGATAACAATTATAATCGTCCTCGAGTAATGCCTCCGTGTAAAAAGTAATCACTCTTAGAACCAAACCTGTCACCACTAAAACAAGAAAGACTATATTCTTTTTTGGAATACTAGGCCTCAAAATAAATATGATATAACCCAGGCATTGTATGGAGATAACACTCATTAGAGTTACGAATTCTGACGTATTAAAAGGCCAACTCAACAGACTTATTCCACCTAATATGTAGAAGAAAATCACAATGGTCGTAACAATCTTTGAATGTTTATCGAAATCGAACATGACTCATTTATGTTTGAAAGTGTTTTAGGGTCAAAGACTTTTTTGCTGCAATGCAAAAGTGGTGTATCTGGGGGACAGATGGGAAAATCGAGAAAATCTTACAGGAGTTATTTCTCCTCAACATTTCTAATAGCAATCGTCTCAGTTTTAATGATTGCATGCTCTAAAGATGACCAAGGACTCAACTTCTATAGTCCCCAAGATGGTAATAAAATCAATGGCGACCCAAGCAATCAAGACACTCCCGGGCAATCGGATACCGCTGATGTTAACATCAAAAAGCTAGTGACTTGCGACTATGGTGACGAGCGATTTGGAAGCTCTCAGCCAAAACCCTATTCATCTGAAATTGAATCAAAGCTCCAGGAGCTAGCTAATAAATATTTTAAATCTGGCTCTCTTAATTATGGCGCTTTGGGTTCAAGTACTGAAGATCTTCGAGCAATGTGTAAGGCTATACAATCAATGGCTAACACTGATCATTCTCTTTTGGACGAGTCTTTTAAAAAGTCATTTGGAGTTAATTTAATCAATTTGTTCTCAATTCAGTTAGCAACCTTCAATTTCGTTAAGACATTTGGGGGCCAAAAGGCGAATTTACCGTTCAAAAGAAGTCTGCTGAATATTGACCCTAATGCAAATCCTTACAGTAAC
>CAZFYV010000153.1:0-8613 GCA_964523195.1 uncultured Pseudobdellovibrionaceae bacterium | reverse complement strand
TTGCAGGAAGACTGGACGAAGGTAGCCTTAACGAGTTCAAGAAAACTCAAACAGCAGGAGACTCAATGCTTCGACTTATTCTAACCAGCCTTCTAGTTTCTTTTTTTACAACTCTCGCCAGTGCGGATGTGGAAGTTAAGGGTGAAACCATGGATGCCGCCGACAAAAAACTCATGGTTAAACAAGTAAAATCAAACATCATGCAGATCGCCCAAAACTTTTCTGGAATGGGAGACCCGGATGGACAAATACAAGCTCAATTACAGATTCAAGTAGATCGACTCATTGCACTTTCCCCCCAAAAACGGGTGAAAGATCGACTCGATTTGATTGTTGGACCTTGGAAACAAATTTTCGGCCCTTATGAATTCTCTGCTGAACGCTCTGAAAACAGTACATTGGATCCAGAACACGTTTATCAAATCGTCTATGAAGATGGATATTACTACAATGTTGGGCAAAATAACTACTTTGGAGCAAAAGTCATCTCCGCACTTCGCGGTATTTACGAGTTACAGGATGACGGCCTTTTAGCGGTTCAATTCACAGATGTAAGGTTTAGGTGGGGCACTCTTGAAGAGGCTACTGATTACGTCTCGCTTCCCGCTCTTATTGAAAATAAAGAGATTAGAAGCTTAAGAATCCCAGATTTCTTCACAGGACCAATCTTCAGAATTACTGGCACCCTTCGCGAAGTCTACACAGACCAAGACATGAGAATTCTTTACGGATCAACAAGCGATGGAACATTTGATGACTACATCTACATCATGGAGAGAGTCGACCTTCCCTAAAAACCCTTTTTGAAACTCAAGATTCTACTATGACCGTGAAATTCACGGTCATTTTTATTAGTTACCACTTGGTAACAACGTTTACGCGGTATTTAAGTTTAAGGATATTTCCCTTTAAACACTTAATTCCCTAGCATAGTCCATCAATTGTGCTTAAAATTCGCATATGTCTTACTTAAAGATGGAAGAGATTAAGGAAGTCCATTTAGAGCCTACTCTAAAGTGCAATGCTATCTGCCCACAATGTGCGAGATCTGTTTTTGGCGGAGCAGTTGATCCCAGCCTCCCACAGGTGGGATTAAATATGGATGATATGGAGAGAATCTTCGACGACGAACTCTGCTCCAATCTCGAACATGTTTTATTTTGTGGGACACATGGAGACCCCATTGCTTCTGAAGTGACTCTGCCTGGCTCCAAACACCTCAAATCAAAAGGCGTAGGCAAGATTTGGATTTACACAAACGGAAGTGCCCAGTCCACATCCTGGTGGCAAGATCTCGCCAACACACTTAGTGAAAAACAGGATCGCGTCTGCTTTGGAATCGATGGACTTGAAGATACGAATCACCTCTACAGAATCGGAACAAAGTTTGAAAAAATTATGGCTAACGCCGAAGCTTTTATCAAAGCCGGGGGTAGAGCTCGATGGGAATTCTTGGTGTTTAAACACAATGAACATCAAGTTGAAGAAGCTCAAACATTAGCGAAAAAGATGGGATTTAAAGACTTTCGAATTCGCAAAACCTCTCGATTCATTCCCCAATTCCATGGCTACTCTGTGCCAGCTACTCCGGTCGTTGAGAAAATGAATCGGGAGGAGGCAGAACACTTTACCAAAAATTTTGCTAAAATTCCGAACGAAGACTATAAAGTCAAATACCATATTTATCCACCGGACAATCCCGAATACAAAAATGAATCGATAACAACTCAGTACAGAAACATTATTAACGAGTTTGGCGATCTTAAAACCTACGCAGCTAAAGCTCCTATTGAATGTATTTATCGAGGTTGGAAGAGAATATATGTTTCAGGTTTAGTAAAGCTTTGGCCTTGCTGTCATATTGGGTCCTGTGAGTTAGAGTGGAAGTCCTCACCTTTTGTAAAAGACTTTAATAAAAAAATCGTGGATCAATACGGTGAAGACTTTAATGATCTAAGAAAATACAGCGTAAAGGAAATTCTCCAGCACCCGTGGTTTAGTCAAAACCTGACCGAAAGCTGGAACAACAGTATGTATGAAGGTGACAATCAACGCCTCTATAGATGCGGCAGAACCTGTGGCAAGAAGTTTAATCCGATTTTAAGTCAGACAGAACATAAAGACCTGGAGAATTAAATTGTCCCAGTACTTGAAGTTTGAAGACATTCGAGAAGTTCATCTAGAGCCAACACAAAAGTGCAATGCACGATGTCCTCAGTGTGCTAGATCGGTTTTTGGAGGCGCTACTGACCCCGACCTTCCTCTTTATGATTTAAACATGGACGATATTCAAAATATCTTTTCCAAAAAACTCTGCTCTCAACTGGATCTAGTTCTATTGTGCGGAACTCATGGAGATCCTATTTTTTCTGAAGTCACACTCAAATCGGTTGAATATTTAAGAAGGAACGGAGTCAAGAGTATATGGCTTTACACGAACGGAAGCGCCAAATCTTCCGAATGGTGGCAAGAATTAGCGAAGCTTTTGGACAGCCCCAAGGATCGAGTCTGCTTTAGTATCGACGGCCTTGAAGACACCAATCACCTTTACCGAATCGGAACCAAGTGGGAAAACATTATGCGTTCGGTGGAATCCTATACAGGAGCTGGAGGTAAAGCTCGGTGGGAGTTTTTAGTTTTCAAGCACAACGAACACCAAGTAGAGGAAGCTCAAGAGTTAGCTAAGAAACTTGGTTTTCACGATTTTAGAATTCGCAAGACCGCAAGGTTTAAACCTCAGTTTCGAGGGAATGCGAAATCTATGACTCCAATACTTAATAAAATGAGCGAAGAAGAAACCAAAGATTTTGTAGAGAACTTTAAGTATATTCCTACAGATCGCTTTAATACTGATTACATTATCGAACCTCCAGAAAAACAAGAACTCAAAAACGATGCTATTGCTAACAAATACATAAATATCATCAAGAAGTACGAAACTTTCGAAAACTTTGTGGATAAAGCTGAAATCAGCTGTCTGTATAGAAATCGCTTTAAGAGGATCTATGTCAATTCCAATGCGAAGCTTTGGCCATGTTCTTATGTGGGATCCTTAGAATTCGAATGGCTTAAATCAGAGTATTACATAGAACTTAGAGAAAAAGTGATCAATCGATATGGGGAGAACTTTAATAGCTTAAGAACCCAAACACTTGAAGAAGCTTTGAAACATCCTTGGTTCAATGAAGACCTTGTTTGCAGCTTTGAAAATCGACTAGATGACTCTAAGAACCCGCGCCTATTCAAATGTGGGCGCACTTGCGGAAAAGACTTTGACCCTATTATGGCCCAGACTGAGCATAAACGATTATTAAATGACTAAAGGAGGTCTCTATGAAACCATTTCGTCAGCTTATTTTAGTTTCTCTTATTACTCTATTTTTAACCCCTACGGCATGGGCCTCCCTTTTCAACTCTGAACTCACTTATACCAATCGAGTAAGTCATATTAATGCCGCCTTAGGTTTTCATGGTGGAGGCTTCGGATTGGGTGGTGAGTATGAGTATATGCTTCACAGAGATTTCAGCATTGGTGGAATGGCCAGGTTTTACACTGGTGGAGACAATGGAAATCCAGAAGTCATCAATTTTGCAGCTTTTTATAAAGCCCATTTTCCTATGAGATCTTGGGAAATATATGTGGCACCAGGCTTAGGCTTAACTCGAATGAAGCTCGACAATATTGACGGTGATATCACTTTGACTCCTCAAATTGCCATCGGAACAATGATGACCCTAACCGAAGGACTCAATATAGGTATCGAAAATTTGAATATTATTAACTCATTCGGAAGTGAAGATGCCTACCGCGGGACTGTCATCAATGACTGGATGATTAAGGTTCAAATCATTCTTTAATTTTGAATGATAGGCTAGAAAGTAAAAAGCCTCACTATTGGTGAGGCTTTCTTATATTCATAACAAACTTAATTTGTTTTCGTTTTTAGAATTTATTCGAATGTATTTTAATCACTAACGTACTGCTGGCAGCCCAGCTAATCCTCGTCAAGTCGCTTCGACCACTCTTCAATCTGGGTCTTATTGTTATCATCAATATCGCTAAACTTAACACCGTATGATTCTCGATCTTTAGACCAAACAATTTCACCTTTGGCCTCAATAAATCCAGAACCAGGTCCTTTAATCTTCATTGAGATTTCGTTCCCGTCATTCAACATTTGGTCGGTATCAATTCTTACACCACCAACTGAGATACAACTAACCGCACCGGCTAACTGCTGCGACCCTAAGAAGATCTGAACTTCAGTATCTACTTTATATCGCGTGAAACGACGTCTATTTTCACCTGCAGATTCACCCTCATCTTCTTCTCTAGCTTTACGTAGATTTAGAATAATCATAATTGGTGATAACAGAACTAAAAGTAAACCAATAAACCTGAGTTGGCTATAAGGTGATTGCGGACCACCTTTTCCACCACCCATGAAATCCTTAACTATTGTGACCGCGGCACAACCTCCGCCACCGGCCAGATCTGAGGCCAAATCTCGCTCGATATCAACTTGGCTAGCAGGTTGATAATTTAAAAGCTGACCATTAGCCGCCACACTTACAGAATTCGCCATATTAATTCGCGATTCGGTTTGAATTCTATTTTCTAAACTTAGTACTCGATTGGCTTGGTCACCAATAACTGTCTTTACTTGGAAGCCATCAGCAGCAGGTTCTTCTCGAACCATCATCGCAGCCAAACCTGCAACAAAAGGAGCTGCCATACTAGTTCCCGACAAATACCCCATTGAGTTACCTGGAAGAGTACTGTAAATCGAAACACCAGGGCTTGCGATATGAACAGAACTCCTACCGTAGTTTGAAAAACTAGCAAGGTAGTCGTAATCGTTAGTAGCTGCGATTGAAATGACGTTTTGAATAGAATAGTTAGCAGGGTATGTAGCGAATGAATCGTTGTTAGATCCCGCATTACCGGCTGCTGCAATAAAAACAGTTTTAGCATTGCTCGACGCAGAGATTGCATCTTTCAATGCCTGGGAATAGCCTCCGCCACCCCAAGAGTTATTCAAAACTTTAGCGCCATTAGCTACCGCATAGTTGATCGCTGCAATTGCATCTGAGGTTGTTCCTGAACCATTATTATCCAAGAACTTTAAGGCCATAATTTTTATTCGAGCCGAAGACAAAGATGAGGCCAAAATATTTTGTGTTGATCCAAGAACGATTCCTGCAACATGAGTTCCGTGATTATCATCGTCCATAGGGTTATTTGAATTATTTACGAAGTTCCATCCATATATATCGTCGACATAACCGTTGCCATCATCATCAATACCATTACCCGCTACTTCTCCAGGATTATTCCACATGGCACCCGACTCTACAAAAACATCATGATTGTAATCTACACCAGTATCAATCACAGCAACGACCGCTGGTGCAGCTCCACCAGACATCGAACTCCAAGCACCCTCCACTTGCATATTGGCATTACTTTGGTGAAAGGTTGAACCGCTTTGAGCCTCAACTTCGTAGTAAGCTGCTCTGGCATCATTAAGCTCCACTTGATGGCTGGCAGCCTCAAGAGTTGATTTATTAACTATATAGTTGGGCTCTGCATATTCGACATTGGGATCAGATTTTAGAATTTGAATCATAGACTCAACACTCTGACCTGGCTTCAATGACATTTTGTGCATTCTTAAGTGATGAAATGATTGTTGGAGAGTCATTTCTTTTGATGATTTACTTTTAAATTGAGAAGTACTAAAAGAAACGCCTTTCTGGGACGCATCGACCTTCATTTTAACAATGACTTCACCAGGCACATAATCCTGTGCATGCACGAAAGATCCACTTATAAGGAAACAAAGAACGATAAGATATGCTCTCACTACCTAAAACTCCCCAGCTACTTAAGATCTTATCGGACCTTCGGCCAGGGGATTTAAGTCCGTTAACGAACTTTTTATTTTTCAAGTCATTTTTAATTAATATAAATTAAAGACAATAATTTCAGTAACTTAGAAAGAAGCTCTCGTATCTATTTGGTGCGAAAATTAAGCCTTAAAATTCTCATTATAATTCAGCTTTGGCTGCTTTTAAGGCTCGAACTAATCCACGATCGTTCTTTTCTTGAGCATAAAATAAGGCCGTATTGCCATTAGAATCTCTGAGATTGATCTCAGTACCATAAACAGGTTTCTTTGAATTGTCTTGCTGCAGGAGATGACGAATGATCATTTGAAATTTGCGGTAGGTTTTTCGATCCTTACGATCAGCAAGTTGAACTGATCTAATGAGAGGAGTCGCCTCATCTTCTTCATATCTCATATTGGGATCTGCACCCAAATCAAGAAGCTCTTTTACTCGATCTGGGTTTGCTAACAACACCATCTCAAAAAAATCTTTTTGAATCTGATCTTTTTGAAGAAAAGCAAGGACCTGTTCATAGAGCTCTTCATTATCTGCGCCATAATCTTCTAGGTTCTTGCCCTCACTATCTCGTAAATCCAGATCAGCACCCGATTCGAGAAGATAGAAGAGTACGTCTTTTTTTGCCCATAAAAAAGCATACATCACAAGAGTTTGGCCTTTGGAATTCACCGCATTTAAATCTTCACCACTTTCAATTTTATCCTTTACAGCCTTAAGATCACCAGCTTGAATTTGCCCAAAAATATCTTTCGCCCCTTGATTACTGAGGTCGCCGCCTCTGGAGCCATCCGAAAGACTCTCCTTAGAAATTGTTTTATGATATCCACATCCCGTTAAAACTGAACTGAATACAAATAAACTAAGAACCAAAAGTCCGCGACACCAATACATCAATAACTCCCCGAGAAATTCAAACTAAAAGCTCGGCCTTTTCTATACTTTCTCGTGATCTCACTACCTTGTTTCGAAACAGCTAATGGATCTAAAAGATTTTTAGCTTTAAACCCTATGGCGTAATTTTTCAAAAAAGTCTTTTTAAATACGAAATCCAGTTGATAGAAAGGATCTTCAACAATATCAGGTCTTCCGCTAGTTCCTACCTCAGTGATTCGAGATCCATAAACATTGTACAAGAGTGATGCTGTGGTTCCCCACTTCTTACGATCGAATTCAATATTCATATTAAAAACATAGGGCGATTGTCCCTGAAGAGGCCTTACATCTGAAGTTTGGACCGTCTTTGAATCTTCATCAATTTCAATTTGGGAGAGAATGCGTGCGACATTTATTCCTACAACGAAATTCTTAAGTTTTTTACTCAATGGCTTCAACCGAAACCGGGTATCAAATTCGATTCCATAATTCCTCGCAAATTTGGCATTATCAAAAGATCTTGCCTCTTCTGTACCAGGCTCAATGATTGCCTCTATGGGTTTTTCAAAAAACTTATAAAAGCCACCAAAACTAATGACTTCGTCAGTACCAAAATAATATTCCCACCGAATATCTGAATTTCGAATGACAGCTGTAACGAGATCAGGATTACCTTTGACTTCAACACCATCAATATCGTCGGTATAGGTCGAACTACTCAATTCTCGAAAATCAGGTCTGGAAAGAGTTTCTGAATATGAAGCCCTTAGCTGCATATTCCCTTTGCGATTAAGTTTATATGTCGCAGAATACACAGGAAGTATATCAATTGTTTCTAATTCCGCACGAACTGGCAGGTTACTCTTGTTATGCAGATCAAAAGTCTCCACATCTTGAATAGAGTTTTCCCTTCGAGCTCCCACCAATACTTTTAGTCGGTTAGCGATATTAGATTCAAACATGAGGTACTGAGAGTAAATAACCTGAGATGCAGAGTAATTGTCTGTATTTCGAGTTGATTCAACCAAAAGAAACCCATCAGAACCCCTAGCATTTAATCCTAGGACTTGATCGATACCACCTTCTAAATCAGCTGCTACTCCATTCACCCTTCGATCGGTAAAGGTAAATCTTCTTGCGGAATTTGTTCGTTCTTTTTCTACTCTTCCCCAACCAAATTTTAAATTGATGGGAGCATCATCAATGAGGTTGATTGGAATATCTAGATCCATGCCGTAATCTAAGGTCTGATCCTGCAGTTCACTGTATAGACGCTGATTTCCATCGTTTCGTGTTGAAAATCTTAACCTGCCTTCAACATCTTCATATCGATAGAACCTCTGATCAGGATTTAGTCTTTGAGCTTTAGAAAATGATACTCTTGATAAACCTTTAATCCATTTGAGATCAGTTTCAGATCGAAATTGATGAGTTAAAAGTTGACTCTCGACAAAATCAAGAGTCGTATCAACCACAAATTCACCCTCTTGATTCTCTCCAGAATCAAGTACAACAGAGTCAGTGGTTTTTCGAAGCAACATATTTGTAAATGTGAATTTCTGTTTTAAATCTCCAAACATTTTCCATTCGTAACCCAAATCTAAGCTTGCGGCGAGATTAATGGTTCGTTCGCTCTCCTCGACGAATCGAGATTCACTTTGCACCAGTTCTGTACCGGTAGAGAAGAATCCAGCACGCTCCTGAGTCACCTGATCGTAATCATCCTTATAAAGAACTGATCCCATGATTCCCAATTTCCCGGGACCAAGCTTCAATTGTCCCCCGGACGAAATCTTCAAATCTACAGGTTGACCAGGATCCACCTCTTCT
>CAZFYV010000152.1:1232-8623 GCA_964523195.1 uncultured Pseudobdellovibrionaceae bacterium | reverse complement strand
AGGTAGTTTGCTCCTCCAGTTTTGTATCCAGTGCCTGAAAGGTTGAACGCCATCCATTCGGAGGTTTCAAACTTTCAGGCACTGGATACAAAACTGGAGGAGCAAACTACCTCAAGCAGTTTATGGACGAGAGAGTGGTCATTGAAAACACAGTTCGTCGTGGTTTTGCCCCAATGGAAGACGAGGATAACCCGGCCAATTGGAGCTCAAAAAACTAAAGTGATTCATAATAAAACCGTATCGATCTGATACGGTTTTTTTTGGTACGTAGAACCTTTATGCAGCTTTTGAACCTTGGACAGTTGGTCTCAGTTTAACTGCAAAATATTAAGGTTCTGTTGGCAATCCCATTGCAATTCCAAATGCCTAGGGGGAGCCATGCTAAATTTCATGAAGACGTTCATAGCTGTTATTGCATCACTAGCATTTCTTTCTGGTTGTGGAGAAATTTCGCAGCAGACAGCAGATGAGATTCAAAAAAGTATCAACAACGACGGATCTAACGAGGGTGAGCTTATTCAGCTACCTGAAGATATTACTGAAGTTGAAGTAAAAGCCACTTCGCTTGGCAGTTGTGTACGAAGATACTGGGCCGGCGTCTTTCGAGGTGGATACCGAGATGAACGCTGTATTGATTTTAAAGTCGAGGACTCTATCGATAATGCTCAGGCTCTAATGCTAAGTGCGGATACTGAGACCTACTGCGAAGATGAATTGAATGGCGAATACAGAATCGATAATTGCGGAACACGCGACAACGATTTTCAACAGGTTCTTGATGGTAAAGATCCTGAGAAAAACTGCCATGATGTTCGTGATGTCAGTGACAGTGTTGATAATGTCGAAGTGAAGGCCACTCACATTTTAGTGAGAAACAATAGAAGATTAGCTCTTAACAGCGACGATGAATGTCGCGTTCAAGATAACGATTAAGCATAAACAGGGAATAACGATCTGGGCTTGGGACACTTAGATCGGCGTTTAAAGATTTACGGGGAATGGGTTGAAATGGACTTTTTAAGAATACTTTTAATTGCATCTTTCGCATTTGCTACAACTATTGGTTGCGGGAAAATCTCTCAAAATAAAGCTTCAGGAGAGCAGGCTCTTGAAGAAATCCTAGGACCTGACCAGGTTCCAGAAGAGATTCTAGAAGAAGAAACTCCTGGAAATACAACTCCACCACCGCAAACAAACCCAACCCCATCGATTGTTAATTTGGGAAGCTGTAAGCTCTGTGACAACGCTCAAAACTGCTTAAATAACGATGCAAACATCAGCGAATGCTCTACGTTTTATGTAGACAATGCAGGAGATAAATACTCAGCGGCACAAATTGATGAACTCAAAGCTCGCATGGCAAGTGATTGCTCAAACGGCGATCAAGTTTTCGAAGCCAATGTTGAATGTAAAGCCATTCCATCAATAGAGCCACTACTCGATGACAACAATAACGGTGATCCTGATAAGTACTCTTGTAAAGAGGACCCAATTCCAGTTGTTCAAATCAATAATACCGATTACGACGATATCTATGCATGGCACTACCACACAGACAACAATGGTGAATTCAATCAAGACGCAGGCGACTGTCCAATCGAAACAGACTAATTTCGATCCTCTGCGTTTTAATTCTAGACAATGTCTCAAATATTGGCGCTTTACTCAAACCTAGAAGGGTTTGAGTAGGCACTATCCTTGCCTCTATTAGGCTCTAGGAGGAGGTGCATATGCGCATTGGCATATTCATGGGGCTTTCTATTGCCTTGATGCTATTCACGGCCTGCGGGGACATTTCAAAAGAAGTATCACAAAACAAATTAAGCTCAGAAACACCAACAACACCAAGTGAACCAGACGATACAAACCCACAAGTTCCTGATCCAAGTCAAATCGTGACTCTAAGTAGCCTTGGCTCGTGCAATCGATCCGCTACAGCGGGACATTGCGAAGACTACGCGATGATCAGCCAAGACAAACTCGATGCGATTCTCGCACTTCTAGGCAGTAAATACACCGCAAAGGAATTACTTGATGAGTACTTAGCAGACCTTGAAACTGAGTGCTTAGAATTCGGAGGAGTCTACAATCAAAATGCCTGCCCAACAGGACAGCGGTCTCATATCTGTAAGTACGCAAAGAATATCCAAGACAGCAAAGTCGACGGAGTCATAACCGATAGAGTTTACTACCATGAAGCCTCAATACAAGCCTATGATGTTTCGGACCGTGTAACTTCGCAACAGTTGGTTTTCAGAAATGGCCGATGGCAATATCGATATTCTTCGGTTCGAAGTGCGCAAGCTCAAGACGATCGATTGCTAAACCTTATTGATGATTTTTGCACAGAGCTCGAAGGAGACTTAACTTTTAATATAAGTCCTTAAACTCGAGAGAGTTGCAAGAGTTCATGGCCGGTGGTCTCTACCCGGTCTTGAATGGTTCGCGAGGAGAGTAAAATCAATAAACCCATGGTATACCCCGCAAGAGTACCACTGATATGGGCTGAATGTGCGATTTGTCCTGAAAACCCGGGAACCACTTTTAATAGACCCGCAAAGTCCAATAGGAGCCAAAAATAAAGGGCCCATGCCCACATGGGAAGCCTAATGAATCCAAGAAAGTAAAAGAACTTAGCCTTTTTCGAAAAGAACATCGCAAAAGCGATACCGATAAGCGCACTTATCGAACCGCTAGAGCCAACCAATGGAATCGCAGACAGACCTGCGTAGGCCCAAAATCCATAGCCCGCAAAAATTCCACCAATCAAATAAGCCAATAAGAGAACTACACCGCCTAAAACAGGTTCTAGCAGAGTTCCAAAGATTAGTAGAAAGAACATATTAAAAGCTAAATGCATCAATCCACTATGAGAGAATTGGTATGAAATTAAGTTCGACAATTCTCTTTGATAGTAGTTGATACCTAAAAGAAATGTCGGGTGTAAATAACGACTCTGACTAAATTTTACGAATTTAACTTTCCAATTTTGAATGGCTATATCGTCGCCTTTGAGATTCTTTTTTAGAATTTCATCTGAGAAAAAACCATCTTGCAAAGCTAACCTTGCCCCCATAATTCGAAGTGCAGACTCACTTCCTTGAATGGCTTCCTTAGCCTTAAAGCGAACGACTTCCGAGTATCTTTCTGGATGCTCCAAAACAAAATCGGCATAAATACGGCCTTGAGTTTTAAAGAACTCCTGATCCTGCGAAATATGCTCAATAGGGTTTGTAAACTGTTGCGTGAACAAACTGCAATAAAAGAAGATGAAACAATTTATAAAAACCAAAGTCCACGTCACTGGAATCCTATGGGGGCGATCAACACCTCTGAAATAAGGAATGATCATCGCTCACTCACCCGCAAGTCCCGAAGAACTGAATTCCAAACACCATCAAGTGGTCTACCGCGATCTAAAGATGCTGGCGCTCTTCCCTTGATTGGTCCTAAACGTTTGTTTCTAAGATCGATAGCAATTTTGCGAGCCTTACGTCTCTTACCTTTTGCAAAAGCTTCAATCGCGACAGCTTGCATAGCCTGCACACTATAAGGCCGTAAATCTATGATTTTATTAGCTATTTTGTAACTCTGAGTCTTCATACCTTTTTTGTAATAGTGGTTCATAAGCTCCACTCCAAGTCTTTCCCAAGACCTTGATGGAGAATTCTCCCTATTCCATAGGTTTTCAACAAAACTCAAATTTTCAAAACTTGGATCTAAACTCATCCAACGGATCGCTGCCTCGTGGGCAATTGAACCTCCGTTGATCAATCCGATCTTAGCCAAAGTTTTCAACTTCTTGGCCGCTTTTGCTTTCTTACCGTCTTTGATAAACGCAATACCTTCTAAAAACATTCTAAGATCTGAGCTTGGCGAGTCGACTGCTAGTTTCGCGATACTCGATCCCTTTTGGTCCGAACACTCACTCGACCTTAAAAGGCCTAAGGCAATTTCAGACTCATTCGCATAGCCCCATTTTTCTGCAAAGTTCTTTGAGAAACTCTGACAAGCAAAGCTCTCTTGATCCGGACAGCCCAGGTTTGTCTGCTCAACACAATACCATGCGGCCAATCTCATCCTTAATCGCAAATCCAGGTTTTCGAGAGACGACTTTAAAGAAACCAAAGCCGACTCCGAATTACCTTGCAAGTAAAGAGCCTTAGTTCGGTAGGAACTTGTAAAATGACCTATCGAACCAGAGTTTGGAAGTGTATCAATAAGTTTAAGCACTTGATCAAGATGCTGAGAAGACAGAAAGTGCCTTACAGACCACAATTTCACAAAAGACGAACTCACCTGAATCTTTGCAAAGAGATCGTTGGAAATTTCATTGATCTTCCCCGCAGTCCAATAGGTCACGAGTTGACTAAGAAAACAGGCGTCCGAATCTTTATCTTCCACACAGACTTTATCCAAATATGTATCTGATAAACCTGAGTTATCACTGAGACTAAAAGCTTTTGCCAAATAGGCCGTTGCTTTTTCCTTTTGCGCCCAAAGTGCAAAGTCGGCTTCCTTATTTAAACAGTCTTCTTCCACTTCTCCCGCAGCGTATAGAGTCATGGCGACTTCTAAGCGAGACTCCTTAGCCTGGGACCAGTCTTTCTTCGCTTTACTGACCCCAGAACAAAGATAATGCTCTTGGGTAAATGACAGGTTTGCCGTCGAAAACTGGTTGTAAATATTTGCTAGGTATGGGGTCGCGATCATAGAGAAAAAGAGGATCACACACATATAAAAACTTCGAGCCATCTTTTGCTCCCAATGACTAGGAGAGACCGTGTAGTACTCTTTTTCACTGACGACAATCGTGTCGGCAATTCGATCATGAAATGGGCGTCGATTTTTATCTGTAAATGCTCCAATCAGCGGTAGTCCGAAAAATAATATTTCTAATCCAACAAAGACTGACCGTAAAAAGGCCTGAGCAACAGTTATGTGTTCTTGTCCATCTGGAGCTAGAACTTTCAGCCCCAATATTCTTTTCCCTGGGGAGGCCCCCCACAATCGCAAACTTATCGTGAAGTAAGCTGTGGTCACAATAAATAGAGCAAGAGCACCAAAACCAATGATATAAAATGCGATGTGATCGAAATGGTAGAGATAAGCCCTCATAGACTCTCTATAGAAGGGAGCAAAAATCAAATTGATCAAAGGAAACAAAAATAAAACATCTATAAGAAAAGCAGCAAGACGATCCGTTGGAGCTGCAAGACGGTAATGCTTAGGTCGAAATGACCTTCTATCAGTATAATTCTTCCTGTTGGGAGAAAAAGGATCCTCTATTACCATAAGATTTTATCGGATTTTGTGGGTCTTAAAATGAGTCTATAAAACCCTCAAAGCCCATAAAAGCGACAAGGGGAGCCAATTCTAGACTCCCCAAAGGTATCGTTTTCAGTTGTATGTCTGACTCTTAGTTGGCAGCGATTCTGTTGCCTTTTGTGAAAAGCATCGATAGTAGTCGACCCTTATCATCTAACTGAAATTGAACTCGACCAACTCGACCGTTGTCTGAGTCCATGAGGCTGTAAGTCTCTGTTGTAGAGAAATCATCAGAGCTTTTCTTAAGAACCTTAATGTTCTGAAACTTCACTGGGAGCAAATTTTTATGGTCATCAATAAAGCTTACTCTGTCATTTACATATTTAGGACGGTCACCAAAGTTCTGAGCGTCTGAAAATTTAATCTCAGTCACCTTTCCGTCGTTCATTTTAATAGCGTACTTTCCTTCTAAAAGACCGAAGGCTAGCTGATCAAGTTGAGAAGGCTTTGTTCCAACACTCGCAGCTTTTCTGATGTTAGCTTTAACCATCTCTCTATTGAGACCAACTTTAGGAGCAGCATCGAGCTGACCAACACTTGCAATTCCACGAGTTGAATTTACCGGAGACACTGAGGTTAAAGATATTGAGTTTTCTCTTTCTTTAGAATCGAACATTGAATAGTTCACAAAAGAAGATACAAATAAGATCGCCATTAGTCCAAATGATAGTACCACTTTGGTATTGGCTCCTAGTTTCACTCTGTTCATCATAGATACGCTTGCTTTTTTCATGTCGCCTCCTACCCTTTACATATGCGAGTATCGTGCCTGTGTAGGGGCTAATCTGAGGGGTTTTAGCTGTTTATTAAATGATCACCTGTCAAAGGTTGAACGGCGTATTTTTGTCACTGTCTCAATATGAAACACAATCTAACATTTGTTTGATTTTGAGAAGAAAACTAAATTCAAAAATGCTTTTGAGCTTCTAACAACCAAGAGTCTTTTCCACTTCTTTCGGTTGCAAGTTCATAATGAAAAATCAAGTCAGGATAAAGGCCTTCAGATTCAAGAGCTTCACCTTTTACTGAATAGTATGTTGCGATTGGTATATTGAGAACATATCCAATACCAAGCCTTAAGAGCTCTTCTCTTCTTGCAACCAGAACACTTCCAGATGTGGGGTTTCCTGACACGATAGAGTTCTTCCTTAGCTTCATACCTGCCGCAAATATCTCTGCTACAGAAGCTGTTGTGGAATCAACTAACAACTGCACTGGCTTCTCATAACAATTGTAGCCATCATAGGTAATCAACTCAACCTCTTGATAAGTGTCTAAGGTCGCGAGCTGCCTCATACCATCGAGAACATCTGGAAAATAGCTCTTGGGCTCAAGCTCCGTTCGACGAGGTTGCCGAATAGATCCTATCAAAGTGGGCTTACAAAAAAACGCAGAGGCAGCCCTCAGCATCGCAGCAAAGTTCCCTCCATAATTCCCTCTTAAATCGATAATGATCTTTTTGTATTTATGAAGCTCTTTGACCTGACTCCTCCAGTAGCTAGCTTCAAAAAGGCCTACACCTTTATACTGCCCTTCAAAACTGGGGATCCTTAAAACGCCGATTTGCTTATTTAGCTCGTATACAAAGGGCCTTTGATCTATATGCAATTCAGAACCTTTTACTTCTAAATCGAAGGTTTTATCTCCCCTTTGCACAGTAAAAATACCGTTCCTTCGGACATCGTCTGGATACCTGAGCTCGTAACCATTGATTCCGAGAATCTCATCCCCCAACTTTAGGTCTAATTGAGTCGCAGACGAACCCTTTATGAAATCTGTGATAATGAAACTTCCTTCAACGAGACGAACACGAATTCCAGTATCAGTGACCTTGTGAAACAAAATCTCATTGGACTGCACTGGAGGACTGAGAAAAAGGTGTGAAACGCCTAGAGCGGAAAAGTACATATTCAATTGATCGACTAAGCCCTTCAACATCGACTTGCGATCAAGATAGAATTCAGGGCGATCTTCACTGCCCTCAAAACAACCCTCTAACCAAGATTCAAATTGCTCAGAATTGTTGTAGTAACTTTCACCAACACTCTGGCAAACATGATCAT
>CAZFYV010000152.1:0-1132 GCA_964523195.1 uncultured Pseudobdellovibrionaceae bacterium | reverse complement strand
AATTGCTCAGAATTGTTGTAGTAACTTTCACCAACACTCTGGCAAACATGATCATGTAATGATTTGTAAGAGGAATTAACACTGATAAACCAGGCAATGAGGCCGGCTGCGCTAAAGAAAATGAAACTCTTCAAAAGTCTCTCGATCAATGTCTAACCCCAAAAAAAAAGACCAGGACGATCCCTGGTCTTTAAACATTAACAAGTTTTAAACTGTATGTTAAGCAACCTTTTTACGGCGTGCTACTGCAGGATCGATGTTGTACTGCTTTACTTTTCTGTAAAGAGTAGCGCGACCAATACCTAATGCTTTCGCTGCTTCAGTCAAGTTACCACGAAAAGCTAGAATTGCATTTTCGATCGCACGAGCTTCAAGTTGATTGATTGACTCAACCTGTCCGCGACCTTCAGATGAACCCTCGCTAGTGTTTTGGTTACCAGGAAACTGAATAACCTTGCCACCTTCGCCAACAGTGCTTGCACCAAATGCTAATGCTGGAACTTCGTGACCTTGGCCACCTTTTTCATTCCATTGAGCCGTAGAATAAACTTCTACAGTTGCTCCCATTTGCTGTCCAAACTGCTGTGCTTTGTGTACTGTGACTGGATCGTCAGAGACGACAATAAAAGTTGAACGTACCATTACCAGACCTCCAAATTCATAGAGTCTATTTGTTTCAATTCATGACTCACATATCTCCTATCGGTGCATCATTCCGAGAATTTGAGCCTTTTTTTGCCCAAATCATATCGAAATGATCTAAGTACCGAGAATCATATGATAATTTTGATACATTTTTTTTGAGATGAGAGACAGGCCCTCTCAGAGCTATTTAAGGAGACTTATATATGCCCAAGTGAGATCCTCAGCAGACTGGCTTACAACCCCTATGATCTTCTTAGTACCTCTTAAGGTAACAGCCCCTCCGGAGGCCCCTGGAACCACACTACAAGGCCCTAGAAACCAGCCACTTTGCCCAGCGGTCTGCCCACTCCCAGTAAAAGGATTATAATTGAGAGAGGCACATTGAGTGACTTCCAGGGTTCGATTGGTCTTGCCATCTTTAAACCAATAGATGTCAAACTCATCAACCAGAGATGGTTGATAATTACTAGCCATACTAAATCTAGAT
>CAZFYV010000151.1:0-8646 GCA_964523195.1 uncultured Pseudobdellovibrionaceae bacterium | reverse complement strand
GGCATTAGATCAATCATCTCTTTTGATTTTCCAGCTTTCATTAGCTCAATCATTCTCATATCCCAAAGATATTGGCCGTGGTGGTATATATGCTCTTTACTCATGTCCTCAGGAATCGGAGGTTCAACTGTAAAGTGACGATGAGATAAAGAATTACTCGCAAGCAATAGTGCCCTTTTGCCACTGGCTTCGACAGCCTTTTTAGTTGCCTGCCCCAGTTTTGTCTGCATTTCCTGCATGACTTCGATATTAAAGTATTTAGAAACTGCATTACTAGAAATGGAAATTATTGGCTTATCCCAATCCGGGTTCACCAAGTGACACGAAACGATGGTCCCATAATCGACACGAAAGTTAGGATTCTCCATCAATTTAACTTTTAGGTCTTTCTGCTGAGCCTCACCGTAAATGCTCTTTGCAAGCTCCACATCAACTTTAAGGTCGTAGTGAAATCTAAATAAATTGGGAAAAATCGGATCGACGGAAATAGACTTCGCTTCGGGTAGAGCTAAGATGTGAGTCCCTATATAGGTTCTCCAGTGAGGCGAGTGAACAATGATCACATCGTATTCATCTTTAGGGATTCGTTTCCGCATAGCCTCGTAACCCCAACGTAAATTCTCCCATCCGCATTCAGCGGTTGGTTCATTTTGTGGAGGATTTTCAGCATAAACTAAATGTGGTGGGTGAGGTGCTAAGCACCCAGCGATAATCTTTCCATTTCCCATAAAATCCACTCCTATTGTTTAAGGCAGACAGTTTTAACCTCTGTAAAAAAATCAATTGAATAATCAGCCCCTTCGCGACCAAGACCAGAGGCCTTTACACCACCAAATGGCATTTTTAAATCGCGAAGCATCCAAGTGTTGACCCAGACAGTTCCCACATCTAACTCTTCAGACACTCTCAAAATACGGCTTTGATCTTTTGACCAAACCGATGCCGACAACCCATACTCAGTATCGTTTGCTAGCTGAATCGCTTCTTCATCACTTTCAAACTCTGTAACAGTTACTACCGGACCAAAAATTTCCTCTTTTTGAACTCGACTCTCTCGCCCGACTCCGTCAATCACAGTTGGGGAGTAAAAATAGCCTCCTAATAACTCTTGAGGCACAGTCGGTCTTTGCCCACCAACCAATACATTGGCTCCCTCTTTGCGAGCCAATTCAACATAGCTCTCAACTTTTTCTAAATGAGTTTTGGAAACAAGAGGCCCCATAAAACTTGTCGGTGATTTCGGATCCCCAACTCTCAAGTTCTTCACCGCCTCACAAAACATCTCTTTAAACTTTTGAGATATACTCTTGTGGACAAAAATACGGGAACCACACAGACAAATCTCACCTTGATTAAGAAAAGCACTTCTCACAATCATTGGTATACTTGATTCAAGATCCGTATCTTCGAAAACAAGGGTCGCATTCTTCCCGCCAAGTTCTAAACTTGTCTTTTTAAACTGACTAGCCACATTTTCAGCTATGATTTTTCCAGTTTGAGTTCCTCCCGTAAATGAAACCAAAGGAACATCGGGATGAGAGGTCAATGCCTGACCTGCAGAACTCCCCTTTCCAAGTACCATATTGCAAACACCCTTTGGCAGACCTGCCTGATTGAGAATTGAAGCCAGCATCACAGCCGTTCTAGACGTCAATTCAGAAGGTTTACAAACACAGGTGTTCCCCGAAGCTAATGCGGGAGCTATTTTCCAAGTTAAAAGATATAAAGGCAGGTTCCAAGGGGAAATCAGGGCACAAACACCAACAGGCTTTCGAGTGGTGAAGCTAATTGCTTTCATCTTATGAACCGACATTTCCTCTTTTCTATGTAGAATATGTCCCGCGAAGTACCGAAAGTTGTAAGCCGCTCGGGGAATATCCACCGAAGATGCCAGATGAATGGGCTTGCCTTGGTCTCTACTTTCCGCTTGAGCGAGGTCGTCCTTGTTTTGATCAATTAAATCAGCGATTTTATATAAAACTTCAGCTCTTTCCTCTGCAGATGTTTTTGACCAAGACTCAAAGGCCTCCTTTGCGGAACTTACTGCTCGCGCTACATCTTTAATATCCGAGTCTGGAATCATGGAATCTACTTTACCCGTCGCAGGATTAAAGTTCTCAAAATAGCGATCGCTAACTGGGCCCTTGAACTCTCCATGAATAAAGTTTGAAAAACGTTCCATATCAAACCTATCTAAACTCTGGAGCAACATGCTCCATGAAGTCTTTCATCATAGTTTTAACATTTTCATTGTCGTGATTATTAAAATCGAACCACAACATTAATCGATCTTCAGGATTAAATCGCTCTTTCATTTGTGCGATAATATCTTCAGGGCTTCCAACCAAAGCATTATCAACAGCATTAGTGATTTTTGCTGGATCAAGAGTCCCTTGAATGGCTCTCCAATAATTTTCAGTGGCTTTAGTCGCCGCCTCTCTTGCTTTGTTAAACTTCTCTTCCCGCGATAGGTCTTTTTCATTATTAATAAAGACCAATACTGTTCTAGGCATATGAGATCGACTCCACTCGCCACCATCTTTATGAAAAACTGTTTTCATTCTCTCGTGAGTCTCATCGATTTGAGCTGAAGGCGTGATAGAGAGGTTAAATACTCCACAAGGAAGAAAACTATTAGCGAAAGCTTGAGCTCCAGCCCAATGAGCTCCTATAGTTAACCGCAAATGATCTAGAGGAGTCTCAAATGGGATAACCCCTACTTTTGGGAAACTCCAAGTCGGCGCAAAATCAATGGACTCGATAGAATCAAAAGCCTTACCTGTTTCTGCAGAATGAGCTTTTCTTACATTATCCCAATCGGCATCTGATCGAAAATCAGATCGATTTAGAGTCTTTTTGTTCGACTCTACTTCCTCACTACTAAAAATCTCTCCCTTTAAAAATCGCAAGAAAATCTCAGTAGCCTCTAAAAAGATTTTCCCCTTCAATGCCGGCCAAGCTTCCTTTTCTGTCTGTGTCTTAGGAACTACACCATAAGGAATATTAGAAAATGGAAAGCGACCAGCTGCAAAACCCAAATCTAAAATTCGTTTTTCATCGGGGTCAATACTGTGAATTGACAAAAATGTTCTCACGGCTTCGGCATGGGCGATGGGACCACCATTACACTGAATGTTTCGAATCGCAGAACCTACATTTAAGTTTTTAGTCATCCCAAAGATTTTGTGAGCCATTTGTAGAATATCTGTGTTTAGACCAATCTCACCTTTAAAATGTGGAATGACCGCACCAGGATTCTGTTTTTGAACCTGGCAAGATAGATGAGTTTCAGCAATCCAAGCTGTCCCAAAATTAAGCTGATCAGCAAGTTTTACTTGGTCAAAAAAGTTTTCGAACATCACTCGTTCCGATGGCATGTACCCATCGACATCGGTTTGGCAAATTGAAAAGAAAATATCAAACTTCATAGACATCCTAAACGTCCTCCATCAACTGGAATATTCTGCCCTGTAATATAGCCACCAAAATCACTACACAAAAATGTCGCCAAATAAGCCAGTTCGTTTGGCTGGGCAAATCGGCCAGCTGGAACTTGCCCAATCCAAGCTTTCCTAATCTCTTCGACGGACTTGCCTTGCTTGTTTGCCGCACCTTCCATCAAAGACTCGAGACGAGGAGTTTCAGTAAAACCTGGCATTAAGTTATTTACGGTTATTCCAAAAGGGGCCAACTCGAGAGAAAGAGTTTTTAAGTAACTTGCCATCGCCGCTCGAACTGTATTGGACACTCCCAAATGTGGAATAGGTATCTTCACAGAGGTCGACGTTACAGCAACATAACGGCCATACTTTTTATCTTTCATATGATCAACTGTTCGACCGACAATTTCTGAGGCTAAACCTAGGTGCCTTGCCATGGGTTCCATAAAGTCTTTTGATCGCGCTTCACTCATTTTTCCAGCAGGAGGGCCGCCTGAATTGAAGACTACAATATCAAAATTTCCATTGTGCTGAATTTGTTCGTCAACTTGAGACATAAACTGGGATAAATCGGAGTGGTCTCCAGCAAAAAACTTATGGTCTTTTCCCGGAAGAGACTTTGTTATTTGAAAAAGTGAATCCTCAGTTCTCGCAGTCAACGTGACGTTACAACCAGCAGCCGCAAGTTGCTCGGCAATAGAGCGACCAATTCCTTGAGAAGCCCCTAGCACTAAAGCTCGATGAGATGATAAATCTAGCTCGATCAAATTCCCCCCAATCAGCACATCAATTTACAATCTATTGAAAGCGGTTTAGATAACCCCAATTCTGAAAATATTGCAGCCAATGACACGGTCTAGCTGCTGGATTTTAGGGCCTTTTTCGAAAAACTCGAAGAATTTTCAAAAGCGAAAGGCAACCAAGACAGATATTATGCGCAGTGTTAGTAAGGTGCTTATGGGTTTATAATGAAATCCACCTAGCTTTAATCGAAATCACAAATCATTAGGGAGATGATGTTTTGAAAAAACCGCCAACTTTAGACCTACATGGAGACAAAGTCGCAGACGTCATCGACAAAGTGGACCGCTTTATTATGAAATATCATACCCAAGCAAGAGTTCGAATCATGACGGGAAAAGGTACAGGAAAAGTCAAAGCTGAGGTACTCAAATATCTTAAACAAGGCGGCTACCCTTATGAGTTTGAGAAACTACCTTCAGGAAAACGAAATGAAGGTGTTCTCGTCGTTTTTTTAGGAGACTAAGGCCTGAACTTAGCTTGAACCCAGGTCTTTGGGTTCATATAATTTCCTTATGGAAAAACTACTTTGGATTGATTTAGAAATGTCAGGGCTTGATGTCGAAAAAGAGCGCATTATCGAAGCTGCTGCTATTGTAACCGACAAAAATTTGAAAGAATTAGAAACCTACCACTCAGTCGTTAAACAGGATCAAAAGTTTATCGATGGAATGGACGAATGGAATACACAACACCATGGTGACAGTGGTTTAATCGCTGCAATTCCTAGTGGCAAAGACCCCGGGATCGTTGAAAAAGAACTTATTGCCTTGGTAGAAAGACACTTTTCAGATGAGATGCCTGTTCTATCTGGAAATTCTATCGCCCACGATCGATTATTCATTCGGACCTACTTCAAAGATTTAGCCTCAAAGCTTCATTATCGAATACTTGATGTCACATCTTGGAAACTCATGATGAAAGCTCAGTTTGGAGTGGAATACGAGAAGAAAAATACCCATAGGGCCTTAGATGATATTCGCGAATCAATTGCAGAGCTCAGATATTACTTGGGTTTTGTGAAAGTCTAAATCTCAAAATACATGGCAAAAAAAAAGCTGGCTTAAAGCCAGCTTTTTTTCTTTTATGAAAATACTATCAAATTTCTAGTATCTGTAGTGTTCAGGCTTGAAAGGTCCCGCTTTAGGAAGACCTAAATACTCAGACTGCTTATCAGTCAGCTCAGTCAAATTAACTCCTAATTTACCAAGGTGAAGTTTAGCAACTTTTTCGTCTAGTTCTTTAGGAAGAACATAGACTCCAACGTCTTGATACTTCTTACCGTTAGTAAACAAGTCGATTTGAGCTAGTACTTGGTTCGTGAACGAAGTACTCATCACAAAAGAAGAGTGACCAGTAGCACAGCCAAGATTCACAAGGCGACCTTTTGCAAGAACAATAATCTCACGACCATCTTTAAATCTATGAATATCGACTTCTGGCTTAATCTCGCGCATTTCAGTGTTTTGGTTTAACCAAGCCATATCGATTTCGATATCAAAGTGACCAATATTACAAACAATCGCACCATGCTTCATTTTCATGAAGTGATCTTTAGTCAAAATATCCAAACAACCCGTCGCTGTTACAAAGATATCAGCTCTTGAAGCTGCTTCTTCCATAGTTACAACTTCGAAACCTTCCATCGCTGCTTGAAGAGCACAGATTGGATCTACTTCAGTAACGAGAACTCTCGCGCCAAATCCGCGCATTGAAAACGCAGACCCCTTACCAACGTCACCGTAACCAGCTACAACAACAACTTTACCAGCCATCATTACATCTGTAGCTCGCTTGATTCCATCAGCTAAAGACTCTCTGCACCCGTAAAGGTTATCGAATTTAGACTTGGTCACTGAATCATTAACATTGATTGCAGGAACCTTAAGTTTTCCATCTTCAAGCATTTTAATTAGGTTGTGAACTCCAGTCGTCGTTTCTTCAGAAATTCCAATAACACCTTCCATGATTTTCGCATACTTAGGTGCGTGCATCATGTTCGTTAAGTCTCCACCATCATCAAGGATCAAGTTGAAGCCTTCAGAGCCCCATCCTTCAATAGTTTGCTCAACACACCAGTCATACTCTTCTTCAGTTTCACCCTTCCAAGCAAAGACTGGAATTCCAGCGGCAGCTATTGCTACAGCAGCGTGGTCTTGAGTTGAAAAGATATTACAAGAAGACCAGCGAATCTCAGCTCCGAGGTCAATTAGCGTTTCGATAAGAACTGCAGTTTGAATTGTCATGTGAAGACAACCAGTAATTCTCGCTCCTTTAAGAGGCTCTTTGCCTTTGTATTCTTGGCGTAGTGCCATCAAACCTGGCATTTCAGTTTCAGCAATCGTGATCTCCTCACGACCCCATCTAGCGAGTCTCTCAAACTCTTCAGGACTATCCATAGCCGCACGACAAACTTTGTAGTCAGGTGCTCCAGCAGTGGTTTTTGGCGCTGTTTTTACCGTGATCATTTCATTCATATTAGTTCCTGCCATTTCCATTTTTTTTCTCCATTTCGCTTTTCCCCACGTAGAGTCCATTTAAAGGCTTCTCTGTTCTGAGGTCAACTATCATGTACTATTCTAAGGCAAAGTTAAGATCTCGTAGCCCGTGTCGGTTATGAGAATTGTGTGTTCAAATTGCGCAGATAAAGTTTGATCTCCAGTGAGATAATATTTGATCTCAGATTTAGGTATATCAAACTCTCTAATAGGCTGATTGGTTTCATTTAACATCGGCTCTACCGTTATAGTGCCCCATGTTAATAAACGGTCCCCACGACCTTTCTTCCCGAATGAAGGAACGAAAGGGTCCTCATGGAAATTTCGACCAATACCATGACCACCAATTTCCTCGACTGCGTAGTAACCTTTGCGGGTTACAAACTTATTGATCGCAAAACCTATATCACCAGTTGTTCCATTAGGGGTAATGGCCTCTATACCCTTTTCCATGGCCTTTTTCGCTGAATCCACTAAATGTCGAGTGGAATCAGGTACATCGCCAATGATAAAGGTTCTCGACGTATCCCCATGAAACCCATTTTTATAGGTTGTAACATCGACATTGATGATATCCCCGTCTTTAAGGACATAATCATCAGGGACTCCGTGACAGATACAATCGTTCACAGAGGTGCAAATCGACTTTGGAAAGCCTTTGTAATTTAAAGGAGCTGGAGTGGCTTCTGCAGTCATCGTGTAATCATAGACAATTTTGTCTAGTTCATCAGTAGTGATGCCTGCTTTTACATACTTGCTCACGTGCTCCAAAGTTTGAGCCGCCAATTGGCAAGTCTTTTCCATTAGCCGGATATCATTGGCCGTTTTAACCGTCATTTCAGCTCCTTATTACCGCAATGTTCTAACTGATAATTGATTTCATAGCAATAGAACGGAGCAATTATTTCCTTAAAACCGGCCTCAATTGGCTCTCCCATGGCCTTTTTGCCCTTTGAACACAAAAAAAGCCCCGCTCAATGAGCAGGGCTTAGTGAATTCAAAGTATTATCTAACAACTAAGTAAGATAAGGAGACTTTAGAACTTTACCAATTTCAGTCATGTGAATTTGACCTTTTTTGAAAAGCTTCTTCAATTTAGCGTCCGTATTGATTTTACGTCCGTCTTTCTTGTCTTGAAGACCGTTTTTCTTGATGTAGTCCCACATCTTCTTCATTACTTGACCTCTAGGAAGAGCCTTAGAACCTACTACGTCAGCTAGGTCAGCATTTGGCTGAAGCTTAACGAGAAGGGCTGGATTAGCTTTACGCTTCTTCTTCTTAGCAGTCTTCTTTTTAGCAGCTTTTTTAGTAGTCTTCTTTTTAGCTGCTTTCTTTTTAGTTGTCTTTTTCTTAGCAGCTTTTTTAGTAGTCTTCTTTTTAGTAGTCTTCTTTTTAGCTGCTTTCTTTTTAGTTGTTTTCTTTTTAGCTGCTTTTTTAGTTGTTTTTTTCTTAGCCGCTTTTCTTGTTGTTTTTTTCTTAGCTGCCTTTTTAGTTGTCTTCTTTTTAGCAGCTTTCTTTTTCTTTTTTGCCATCCTGATTTCCTCCTAAGAAGGCACTAATAAAAATGATTAGCCTTATGCCCCTATGATAGCCATAGTTTTTTTTCGAAACCAAATAAAAAAACACATTTATTTACTATTTTTTTTGATTTTTCCTTCGGAAAACTGTTTTTTTAGGTCGAAAAAGCAAAAATGCCGCTCTTTTTGCCTTTTGAGAAGGTTCTCCGAAGCCTTTTAGTGAGGGCCTTTCAAGTGGAATTGCCATACTTTTCGTGAAACCAAAGACAGATTAGCGATAAAATTAACAGACTCGGTCCCAACAGAAGAGCTTGTTTCAAACCGTAACGATCAGCAACCCAACCAAACATGAGGTGCAACACCGAAAGCGCTAACCCCACTCCTAGAAGG
>CAZFYV010000150.1:0-8669 GCA_964523195.1 uncultured Pseudobdellovibrionaceae bacterium | reverse complement strand
CTCGCTCCAGAAGGTTTGAAAGTGTGGAAGCGTTGGCTTTGATTATTGCCTCGATTCTCGAAACTGTTCATCTTGAACTGCCTGCCTATTGACTCTTTAGAAAAGGTCCGGGATTCGCCAGGCAAACTCTTGTTTAAAGGTATTCCGTCGGTATTTTTGTGAGAGCTATTTGTCTCTCTCATCCACTGAAAGTCGGACTTAACGTTGTTTGAGATTCTTTGAGCCTGGTTTTGCCCAAGCTTAAGAGTATTTTTGGCAACTAAACTTGTACCTTTAGACGCGATTCCTTGAGCAAGATTTGTCGCCATTTGTACTGGGCCACTATTCATAGAGGCGATAGCTATTGAAGCAGGGCCTATAATTTTTAGTATCTGTGTTGCCATGACAAGTAAGTGAGCAGAGAACGAACTACTAGAGTTTTCTCCGATCCATACGGAGAACTGATCTATGGCTTGCCAAACTATTGGCCAAGAAGCACTCATTATAAGCATCCCGAAAAAGACTTTGATTCCGATGCCTATTCCCAGCATTGTACCAAGAATAAATATAATTGGCGCTATCGCAGACAAAATTGAAAGAATGAAGAGATGAATAATTGAACCAATCCAGTAAAAGATTACCGTACAAGTTTGTACGAACTTCATAACAGACCAGGGAGCGTAAAATCTGCCTTCTTTTTCTGGCTTTGTAACTTCAAAGCTGGAAGTTCTGGGATAAAACTCATCAAGAAACAGTGTGATTCCTTCTAAAATATATTTAAAGCTGAATAAAAGAATGAAGCAGGTGATTAGACTCTTAAAAATAGCGAAATAGTCGGTTGCCGAGCCCATCAATGAGTTTTGGATAATGCGCAGTAAAAAAAGTGGTCCTACTATCGCGACACAGATACTTGAGGTATTTCCATAGATCTTAAATAGGAATTCGGAGAATTCTATATAATCCATAAGCTAGATCGCCTTCTTCTCTCTTCTCAATTTCTTCTCGTTTTCCATGAAGTCTTGCCAGTTCTTTTTTTCCAATGTCTCCTTTTCCAAGCGGTAAAGATTATGTCTTCTAATTTCAATCAGCAAAGCTCGGTTAGTTTCATTTAATTGATGCACTCCTAAGTTAGTCTTCATTTGATTCAGCGCTAAAATCCCTTTGGTTCCCAAAACGGTAAATTTTGTGATGATACTTTTAGCGGAACGGATAAGTCGGGTAGTGTGTCGGATACTGTTAAGTACATCTTCGTTGCTACCTACACCTTGCTTCAAAAAATCTTTGGTTAACTTGTCTAAGTAGAGGACTTCGTCTGCCAAAATTTTGAGGTTTCGAGCCGATTGTTGGAGGTTTTTCAGGTCCTTTTTAGATTTAGAATCAGGCTGTATTTCATTAATGAGTTCTTCCGTTGCATCGGCGTAGGCTGCGACAGCAGCCAAATCATCAGCTCGATCAGCAACAAAATCGAGAAGCGCAAATGAAGAAGGACTTTGTAACATAAAAATTATTGTTACAAGGATTGATTTAAACATCTGATGGCCTCCGTCATTGATAATCCAGGAATTGATTTCATTAAGGTTTCAAGTTTTAACTGATCTTCCTTTTTAGAGGTGTAGAGCCAATATTCTTCATGGGACAGAGCAATTCGAAATACTCTTGAGCCTGTGGAATCTATCTGAAAACAGTCTGCATAATTGCCAGGGGAGCGATTTAGCCCTTCGATGCGGTCTAAATCAAAGTCACTGAGATTCAAGCGTGATTTAAAAGAATCTCTAGAACCATCAACAGAGAAAATAAACTTAGTTGGAGAGTTATCGAGAATTGATGTGTCTCCATTAGGGGCTAAGTGCTCAGACCGTTGGGCAATCGTAACGAAGGCGTCTCCTTTTTTACGTATGTTTGCAATTGAAAGTGCAAAGAAAGGAAAGGCTCGTTTAATAAAAATGGGAACTTCATCTGCGATAAAAGTGTACCGTTGATCAGTTTCTTTATTTTGTATCAGAAGGTTAAATGTCGCCAATACGCCAGCAAGTCCACCTTGTGAAAAGTCTTCATCTATTGCTTGGTCGATTTTAGCAAAATTAAAGTAATGAATCGAAGATCTATCAAATGACTTCTTATCTATAGCTTTTTTAAAGCAGTTCTCAAACACTCCATCCTTTACCCAACGAGACAAGAGGGTTCTTCTTGGTAAGTTCGAGGACTTTTTATAAAAATCATCTAAACTTGGAGCCATTGGCGAAGACTCTAGATATCCCTTTATTGAGAGTTCTATCTGAGATCGCAAGTCTTTAGATAAGTATGATTCGTTCTCTTCTCTAACAAGTGTTTCAATGAACTCACTGAGAATTCTTATTTGATCGGAATTTATTGACTTGAGATCTACGAACTCGAAAGGATTCATCCCTGAAGGTTCATCAGTCGTAATTTGATATTCAATCCCACCTAACGACTCAGTATTCTTTGAATGAGACCCTCCAACATCTAAGATAAATATTTTGTTCCTTGGATTGGAGGCTATTGATCGCGTAAGCATATTCGTAACGACGGACTTTCCAGTCCCTGGTTTACCTATGATATTTATGGAATAGCTATCAAATAAGGGGCTAAACACATCGAAATAGTGAAGAGTATGATCCAATCGATGAAGCGGCAGGGAGTTTCTACACTTAGATTGAATCTTGGTTGGGGTAGAGTATCCTGCAATAGGAGCATAGAACGGCAGATTAGACGCTTTTTCCAGTATTGGCGTGTGAAACTCTCCTCCTGGGAGGATTGATTTAAAAACTCGATAGGCACCGAAAGTTTCAATATAGGTGTCCCCGAACGTGTTTAATGTTTCAGAGGCCTCCTTCAAAATAGATCTTAGTAACTCCTCATTTGGGGCTCTGAAAAGAACTACGGTTTCAAACTCAACAAGCCGCTCACCTTGTAGGGCAACTTCTTCCAAGTTCTTCTGCAAATGCATGTATTTTCTGGCGGCTATTCGATCACTTCCACTGCCTGCTCTATTGGATTTAACTCTTAAAAGGCTCTCAGAAGTTGAGTCCGGTAACCTCCGAAGACTTACACAAAATGTAAAAGGATGAGGAAGATTATCCAAAGTTCTGTATAGATGATCGATATTCATCTCGTAACTTGAGAGTTTGGTTAGTTTGATTACACCAGTTAGGTGAGAAGTCTGATCAAGACAAGCTCCTCGATGCTCCCAGACTGGTTTTAAATGCTCCTCTAGGTCTGAGTAGTCTAAATCTAGCGAGTTTAATACCAATCTTGTAGATTTGAGCAGCTTTAAAGGTAGCTCATTTAAAAAAGATCTCAAAATTACACTTGAAAAGTCTTTTTTCGGAAGGCCAAAGGCTGAACGTTTCAAGGTGGTTTCAAAGGTAATGTTCAGTGATTTTTTGGTGTATTGAAGTCCTTGTGATTTTCTAGAAGACTCGGGTATTCCGTTATAAAGTCTAAAGCTCTGGAAAAACCTACATACTATATGAGATGGTAAACTTGATACAACCTGATGATAGATATCAAAAATAGCATTACAATCCGAACTTTCTAAATCTATGAGATCTAACTCGAAACCGGTAAACAGTTTGCCGTTTTCAAGAAAATACAGGGTGTATCCATCCATCTGGATCTTATCGAGTACTGGTATCATTTGTATTTCCACCTTGAAGCAAACTGATAACTTATAAAATCTCTAAAAATTGACCTTCGAAATTTGAGTCTAATGGGAGCTAAAACTATTCCGACCACAAACATCAATATTACGAGGTAAATGTTCTGAGTGACTTTAAAGTACTCGTTTAAAAGCATTAAAACGAGTAGTGAGCCAGTCAGTACGACAAGATCAATATATCCAAGACCAAAGAGTTCGCTCTTAGAATTGAGTTCTCGACTTGGCTTGAACGTTCTCAACTAAATACTCCTTGAAGAACTTCGACCAGCGCTGGTCCTCCGAAAACGGCCGCTGCACCGATTAAACCCGAAGTTAAAATTGTCTTGCCTGTCTGTCCTCCACCCAAAGACAGTATGATTCCGCCTAGCAAAATACCTACGACACTCGTTACTTGACCTAGAGATAAAAGCACGGACTGACTTTTTACAGCGGCTTGCTCCAACCGGTTCGCAAATACTGGCAAGCTCACCAAAATAACTAGATAAATTGTTAAAAAATCGAATTTTTTCATTCTCCCTCTCCTTTTATGTTAGGAAGCTTAACTTCAAAAACTTTATTGATATGAATCCATGTGGACTCATCGAATTCGTCTTGAATCCATCGACTTGTTTTAAAGAGCTTCCATTTACCTGGAACTATGAGTTTTTTTAGATCTGTAGGAACATCACTTTCAAAGAGATTTTTGCCCGAAGAAAGTTCCTCATTAGTAGGATAAGCGCTTCCATAGGTAATTTTACTTAACTCTTTTGAAAACATTCGATTTTCTGACTCCAGGCGATCGATTTCCTTTTGATCATCGAACAAATATAAAGATGCAACGGCCGCAATTAAGCCAATAGAAGCTCCGTACATTACCGCATTTTGAGACTTGTACTTAGGACGACTGCTACCAAGCATGGCACCACTAGATATTCCGATTCCAATGCTATAGAGAGACTTTTCTTTGTTGGAAGTAGCGCAGCCTGAGCAAATGATAAGAAATAAAAAGAAAATTAGCTTACTCATCAATCTTTACTCCGTTAATGATCAAATATCCCGATTGACCCATTTCACCTTGTTTTCCACTAGTACCTGTAGGTCCTTGCATTCCTCTTTCTCCTTTTGGAGGATGAGGGCAACAAGCGACAACGAAGCCTATGTTTTTGCAGACCTTTGAACCCCAACCTTTTAGAACTCCTGGATCACCACCTTCTCCTCCGTCTCCTCCAGGTCCGCCAATTCCTCCAATGCCGCCGTTGCCTCCTGAAATGTTGTAGGTAATTTGTGATAAATCAAAGTCTTCAATGTTTATGACGAGTGTACCACCAGTACCACCTGGTAAACCTGTTCCACCTGGCTTTCCTTGTTTACCCTGTGATCCAGGTCGTCCCTTTAAAGGATGTTGAGACACCGGTATCTTTGGGCTTCCTTCAACTTTTTTTGTTTTAACTTTTGATACAAAACAAACATCAGTTTCACCAAGCCTAAACCATGCGTGATTCCAAGATCGACCTTGAGCGCCCTTTTCTCCGAGATCTCCTTTACCACCAGGTGACCCAGATCCACCTTCTTGCCCGGTCAATTGAATTGATATTTTTCCATTAAGTTTATCCGCTTCTATCTGAAAAGATTCAGCAGATTTACCAATTTGACCATTTTCGGCAGGTTTTTGAAAACTTAGAAACCGAGCATCTTTGGAAACTATTTCTTTTGCCTTGAGATAAGCTTGATGTTTTCCAATCAAAATAGGTTCTTCGGCGAGTAAAAAGATCCTGCTTTCGGATTCAATCTTAAATGAGTTCTTTAAGTATTGATCGAATGATTCTTGTGAATCAATAACAATGTCTTTTGGGACTGTATAAGTAGAGTCACACTTTACAATATTTCCCGAACTTGTTTCTTCAAACAGTTCTAAAAGTAGTTTTTCCCCACCTTGAGTGGCTAAGTTCAGTTCTGTTAACTCATCTAAACTATGTTCAATTCGTTCATTTTGCTCGTTTAAGACACTTACTTTTAAACGACCCGGTGAAAAATCTAGAGGCTTAAACCTAAGTAAAAAAGAGTTTGGGATAGCCTGAGGTGCAAATATTGGCTTCAGTTTGGTAGAACAAAACGAATTTGAATCAAATGGAACAGCAGTGTTTTCTTGCTTATCCTCTTCAGAACCATCGAATTCAGTACCACATCCCGTCAAAACAGAGAAAAAAAGCAGTAGTAATATTGGAAAGTGATGTGACCCTAACATCTGATACCCCCATATGAATGTTTCGCTTGTGGCTCAATGCACCCTACATGCCAAGCTCATACGAAAACTAAAGGTAGAAGACCCAATTAAGTCCAAGAATTTGGTCCAGTTAGCAGGAGTTTCACCACCACGGTGGTTCATCAGTGCGTTAAGCTCCTAAAACAGGTTTAAAAAATGGCTTGAAAACCACCATGGCGGTCGAATACAACTTTTAGCCAAGGTAGGGGGAACTATGGATGAATCAATAAAAGCTGCTCTGGCAACTTTTATTGAGACTTGGATAGACGAAAAGAGCATGAGAACCATTGCTTCTTTGTCTAGAAATTCAGGTGTCAGTGAAAGTGTAATTCGAAGGGCTCACAGGAAAGAAACCATTCCAAATGTTGATAATCTTTTAAAGTTACTAATGACGGTGACCTATTCGAAAACATTTAGTGAACTTAGAAAAGCACTTCCGAGCGAGTTAGATTCCTATTTGCAATCCAAGGACTACATCTATGCTAATACCGAAATACAAACGACAAGAACAACGCTCGAGGTAGAGACGTTTCTTCAGACCTATGAAAACTATCTGATATATGACAGAGTCTCTCATTCTCAATCGTTAACACGAGTTCAGATAAAAGAATCTTTTGGAACTATGGGAGAAAAGGCTTTAACTGAGCTTATCGATGCTGGAGTAATAACAGAAGAATCTAACGGGCAACTTTCTTTGGGTGTTAAGAATGTGTCCATATCTCACTCACTTTTGAAAAGACATCTACCAAAAGTTGTCGAAACCTACTACGACCACGAGGATTCGAGACATATTCTAGCGAACTTTTCAGAAACCATCACTCCTGATGCAGCTATTGAAATTCTCGAACTTCAAAAACAAACAAATTCTAAAATTGCACAAATAATGATGAATAACCCAGGTTCCGTACCATACCTTTATGTTGGGCTTTTTAATCCAATGGATTTCAGAGCAGGGGAGGAAAAGTAATGAAAAGACTAATATTTATAATAACCTTCCTTTTTTCTTCAGTAGCCCTTGCCGGTAACTTTTCAGGTTCTGGAAATAGTAAGTCGATAATAGTCATGCCTGAGATGGCACATATTACAGGAGATGTTCAAGCGACAGCTCAATATGTTCGAGCTTCACAAAAATTACCCAATGATCATGATCAGCCTTACATTGATCAAACTCAATGGGGTGATGTTTTGAGATACCCTCAAAGTAGTGAAACTATTGAGGGTTGGGAAATAATTGAAAACTTCATTGATTTAGACCTTCAAGGTAGTGTTTTTCTAAACTACAGTCGCTTCCCATTTGGAGTGCTACAATATGATGGAAAACCAACTTTTGTTTGTTATACATTTGTTGGAGAAAATATATACCTTGGAAGTAGTGAAAATCCTTTGAGAATGACAGACGCTATTTTACATCTCGCTATGGAAAGAAATGTTACGACTGAGAGACAATCAGCACAGTGTAAAAGAACTGATTCGTTTTTGGCACAGTTTCCTTCAGCCGAAAGTATCTCAGATATTTTGTTGGAACTAAAGTCGTTAGTTGGTGTTGAAATATAGATAAGTAGTAGTGCTAACTATCATGTATTGAAAGCTGTCTTGGAGAATCAAATGGATTTTACAAGCTTAATATACATTGAAGAGGACTCAACCCGAGTTTTAGACGAGTTGTTGAAGAGCGTCAATAGATTCTCAATCATCGAATTAGGACAAATAAACGAAGACTATAAGATCGAGTCAGTGTGTGCAGTCTATGCAATTCTTTTAGATGATAATATTGAGTACATTGGAAAAACTAAGAACTTAAGGGGACGATTTCGCAGTCATTTTATTAAAGAACCTAGTGGCAGTCATAGGTCCCAATATAGAAATATTAGATTACAAATAGACCGCGGCAAAAAAATAGAATTTTCTTATGTTGAGGTTCCTAAATTGATTTATTCCTCCATAGAAGAGGGAGTTATAATTACTCTCCGGAATCGAAACAAAGAACCTAAATGGAATAAAAGAAGTAGCTGAGACTTTTTCTATCCTCTGCCCAATAAAAATTATTATGCCAACCAACAAATCTTGTTGAGTGTTTCACATTACTTCATAGAAAATTGAGACTTTATTCAAGATCAGAATAATTGATCCGATATCTTTCCTGGTAATGAGGATATTAAGAATTTCAATCACTTAGAACTAACTCAATCTTAATATTTGTCAACACATTCAAATCATACTTTGGAGAATACCATGGCGGAACGTATTTTGGGTAAACTCAAATGGATCGTTGTATCGACATTCTTGTTTGCTGCAAGTATCGCGCATTCACAGGTCTGTCAGATACCTGATGGGCCTACATTAAGCGAAGGTCCTACTACTCAAGTAAATCTCGTCCAAAATGGATCTTTTGAAGATGGTCATACTCTTGGTCTTAATAAATGGGGTTTATTTAATACGCTTCAAGGTTGGACTATCAATGCAGAAGTAAACCCTCAAATCGAACTTCAAAATGGTCCGAAAATCGGTGGTCTTTCTCCAAGTGATGGTACAACAAAGCTTGAACTTGATTCCAATAATAATACAAGAATCTATCAAGACGTTGCTGTTGAGCAAGGTCAAAACTATCTCTTCTTATTTGATTACTCCGCCCGTAAATCAAATTCAGCGACGACTAATGGTGTTCGCGTATATATCGATGGTTCTGAGCGTGCCTCCTATATGTCTACCGATGTAGAATGGTCTCAGGCCTTCTTTTTTGTAACAGCAACTACAAACACGGTAAGACTC
>CAZFYV010000149.1:4950-8674 GCA_964523195.1 uncultured Pseudobdellovibrionaceae bacterium | reverse complement strand
CCCAGTCTCTATGTAACTCGAGCAGGTACTGCAGCCATGTGATCGGAGTGGCTCCGGCTTGGATCATGCGTTGAATGGCCATATCATGAGCTTCTTTTGTCACTCCGCCTGAGGCGTCTGTTACAAAATACACTTCATACCCAGCATCTATCGCACTGAGCACAGGCCCGACTCCGCAAACCTCGGTCCATAGGGCGGCGATCACGATTTTCTTTTCGAGTAAGCACCTTGTTGCTAAAGCGGCTTATCTACAAGATACGACCCGAGCTCTTGATGACATTTTGAAAATAAAAAGAAGTAAGAAAAAAGACTATATAGGTATGCCACTCCAAGAAGGGGCAAAGGTTGTGTTACCCAACAACCCGCTTTCCGTAGATGTTAAAAAGCTAATAGAAGGGGAGAAAGACCCAGCTTACGCCGAGTATTTAGCCCATTCATATTATGTTCAATGTCACGAGCTTTACGATTTTTCGAACGATAATTTTGACTTTGTTTCGAATGTTATGCCGCTTTTTGGCCTGATCGGTACGATCTTAGGCTTGATCTCAATGTTTGATACTTTGGGTGCAGACGTAACAGTAGAAGCCTTGTCTCCTCAGCTTGCTCTTGCACTAAAAACAACTCTTTACGGAGCTATTTTTTCATCTGTCTACCGAATTGTTGGAGTGAGATTTAATCAGAGATTAACAGCTCTGGATTACGATTATGAGGCCTTTGTTAAAGCACTTCAGACCTTAATGGCCAATAAAGTAGAGGTCGAGGTAGAGTAGATGGCTAAAAAGGAAAAGAATAATTCTTCCTGGCAGATTATCTATATGGATTTAATGACCATCGTGATGGTTTTCTTTGTAATCCTGTGGTCGATCAACCAAGGTAAAGATGTTGGGATTAGTGAGACTGTTGGAGATCAAACTGCGAATATGGTTCAGCTTCCAGGTGATGTGTTATTTAAGCCTGGCAAATCAAATATGACCAAAGATGGTAGCGATGTCTTTAAGCAGCTTTTTTCATCCAATGGGCAGTCAGTTCTGAATTTTGATTCTAACAATCTAACTAAAAGAATGCTTGTAGTTCATGGGCATACCGATAGTGATGGTAAAAAGGCTAAGAATATTGAACTTGGCTTTGCAAGGGCCTTGGCTGCATACAAAGAAATTAGAAAGCATAGCCCTGAAGTAATTGATCATGCCATAATTTGCACCCATGCGGATAATTCCCCCAAGCAAGAAGTTCCAAAATTTAAAGGCAAAATTACCAAGGAGCAAAGGAGAGTTCTCAGGGCCGCTAAATCAAAAAACCGTAGAATTACCATAGAAGACAAAGTGGTTGATCGGATTCAAAGGTGATAGTTTCTTTCGGCAGTAAGTCGCTTTTCTGGCTTATTATTTTTGCGATCCATGTGATTCTCTTTTTTACGTCAGAATTGAGTCGAACAGCCAATCTAATGCAAATTGATTCTAGCTCGGCTTTTATTGTTGGGCTGTTGGCTAGCTTTTTGGGGATACTATTATACAAAGTGAGTCGTCCAGCAGCTCCAAGTCCTTATAAGTTTTCAATCCATATTAAGGAAGAGCCTGATGCGAGTTCAGCAACTCTACTTCACATTAAGAGTTTCTGGATTAGTGTAAGTCGCAATTTTGATGATGAAGTAGTAGAAGTCTTTCCTCGTGGACAGTTTGTTCTAATCTTTTTGAGCATGATATTAGCTGGAGTTTTAACCTTTTCTCAAAGAGAAATAGCTTTGATCGAGAAGTTCCCTCAGCAATTAACTTGGGGTCAAACAAAATTTTGTCCGGATCCAAATCAAGGTCGATTGCAAGCTGAGGAAAGGCCAGAGTGTCAGTTGCTTCTTAGGGCTCACAAATTGGGTTACGCCGAAGATCTAGGCGATTGTGGGGAATTTGTAGAAGGGCCTCCTGTTTGGTGTGATTTGAGGCAAAAAGACGAACCTTATTTTCATTTCGCATGGAGAAGGTTGAAAGAGGCTTATACTGCTGTAGAAACCAAAGTTGAGAGTATTCATTTTGATACTAAAAAATATGAAGCCGAAATTAAAAAAGAAATAGAGCGTTTAAAACCATTGGCTCGAAACAAATTCGCTGAAGTGGCTGCCGAACCCAGATCACTTCATTTTATCTTAAGTAGTCTTCCTGAGCCTGAAGGGTGGACTTGGCGGACGATAAAGAGACGACTGTTACCGAGTCAATGCTTGGTTACCGAGTCAGACTATCCCAATAAGTTACCCGAGCCTGAAAGTGACCAGGATCTCTCCAATAATTTAGTGAAAGCATTTGGACATTTGTTGTTTGATTATGGTTATAGTCGTGTCATTAGTTCGTGTAAAGAGTATCATTTTCTTTGGGGTTTGAAAGAAGACACCTGTGGTGAAATTCGTAAAAATCCAAAGGCAAAGCTAGCTCAATTAGGTCTTCTAAAGCCCATTAGAAAAATCATTCAACGTTATGAAGATAAAAGGATTTCTTACCCAAATGAAGAGTCTTTGCAGCCGAGAGACGTTATCAGTATAAACTGTCTCGAATACGGCAAAAAACGCATTCGACAAAAGGTATATCAAGTAAAGCTAGATAGTCATGGGCTTTGGTTGAAGGTTCTCCAACATCCAAAATTGGAATATAAATCTGGTGATTCAGTACAGTCATTTCAGCTGGCATCAAAGTTAGGTAGTCTTAGATTCAATTATGGCCCTCTTCTGAGTCGGTCGACCTTGTCTGGTGACGAGGAATCTTTAGTGACTGAAGACATGGTTACACAAGAGGATTATAGATTCACAAGAGTAGTTTTCTTGGAAGAAGTTGATGTTTTTCTAAACCCCTATTGGTTGCTAGAAAGAGAGGATATTCTCGAAGTTTATCCCTATTACCTTCACTTAACTCATTTTGTGAATAGCTTTAGGAACAATTATGCGCAAGGTAGGGGGCGATTATGAAGAAAATGCTCCTGTTTCTGCCTTTGCTAGTTTTGTTTGTAGTTACTTCTGATCCTCAATCTTCTCTCATGGCTAAAGAAATAGTAGAAGATCGTGAGAAAGTAGGGAACACGGGTAAGCCATTTGCCAAAGAAGATCGAATTCAATACATTTTAGAGAGCCTTAGGGCCATTCTTTCTGCTAAGAAGAATGCTTTCGACAATACCTACCAGTTTTTAAGAATCCTTCGAAATTATAACTGCATTTCATCAGTCAAGCAGTTGGAAGTTCAATGTCTCATAGAATCGGCTAAAAGAAATTGTGAGAGTCTTAGAGGTCAACGAGCGAAACAATGTCAGTTGTACTCCGATGTTATGATTGCCACCATGCTAGAGGAACCACGAATTGTAACCCGCTCTCTAAAAGCTAAAATTGCGAGAGAAACTAAGGACTCTATTGGGTTGGCTGTGCAAAAAGAAATCGAAAGACATTTTTCAGTTGTGACAATGAGTATGTTGGCCTCTAAACATTGGGCGTGTAAAAGCGATGACTGGCCCTGTATAGCAAAGGCAATACACAGTTTTTGTGCAGATTATACCATTGAAAGAAGTGGTTCTTGGCAGGGGTGTGCGAGTGGAATCGTGTTTTATATAGGGGCTAGTCAGAATTAGGAGAACAAATGGCAAAAGAACTTTTTCACCTTCTAAAAAAAGAAATTGAGAATCTTCATGCTGCAGGCCTGTTTCACGACGAATATGCGACAGGAAGTCAGCATAAGGCTCAGCTTGAAATAGAAGG
>CAZFYV010000149.1:0-4850 GCA_964523195.1 uncultured Pseudobdellovibrionaceae bacterium | reverse complement strand
TTTAACTGCCATCCTTCTATTGTCGATGGAATACAGTTATCTAAAGCAAAAAAACAGTATTGGGGATTTGGTGATCTCTCTGATTTAGAAGATCAACTTAAGAGGTCTCCTAGAGCACGGTTTAGGTTTATCTTTGCTGAAGGGGTTTATTCCCACGACGGAAAAGTTGCAGATTTAAAAGGTATTTGTGATTTGGCTGACCGTTACGATGCTATTGTCGTCTTGCACGATACTAGTGGTATTGGAGTTATCGGGGAGCGTGCCAGGGGCAGTGCTGAGGCTTGTGATGTGCTAGATCGGGTAGATATCATTACTGGTAGTTTTTCAAAAGCATTGTCGGGAGTAGAACTTGGATTCGTTGTTGGAAACAAGGATCTTATCAGATGGTTAAAGCAAAAATCTAAACCCTATGTGTTTTCTACGAGTCCATCCCCACCGCTCGTGGCATCTGCACAACAGGCTCTGGCAATTGCCAAAGCAGACCATGAAAGACGAGTTATCTTAGCTGATAAAGTAAAAAATTTTCGAGAGAGTCTGAATGCCGCTGGTTTTAGGTTGGTAAAAGGAGATCATCCCATCGTTGCAGTCTTAACCAATGATGCTGTAAAGACCCAGAAAGTTGTAGATCATTTATTTGCGCAAAATATATTTACGACGGGTCTATGTTATCCTGTGGTTCCGAAAGGTTTCGCAAGGGTTTTATGTCAGGTGACCGTGAACCATACTCCTGAGAACCTTCATGCTGTAACTGAGGCACTAAGTGTTGTTGGTCACCGTTTAAAAATAATTAAGAAGTAGTTCTTATACAAAAAAAGGGCCCAAGGGCCCTTTTAGACATAAATAACAAAACAATTCAGTTCTTGGGGTTTTATTAACAAGAAGGAACTGGTGTCTTAGTGATAGTTACAGTTTCGTTGTCGTCTCCACCACGAGTTTTAGTGTCGATTACAACTGGGCTTCCGTTTCTGTCGAATTGAACAGCTACTGAATCGCCTTGTCCGTTTTCACGGTAAGAAGTTGCTTTTCTCCACATGAAGCTGTCGCCAGCATTTACAGTTACAGATCCAACGATCATTTTGTCGCCTTGTCCGTTTTCACGAATAAGGTTTCTAGTTTTAGTTACTTGAGCAACTAGGTGAGTTCCGTCGAAACACATTTCGTCTGCATCGTAGCCAATACCGTTAAGCATAGTGTCAGCAAAAGCTGCAGATGAGAAAGAAAGAGTCGCGAGTACAATTAAAAGTTTAAATGCTTTCATTTAAATCCTCCAGTTCAATGCGACTTGAGTGTCGCCGTTGTTTAGGCAGTCTTTTGCTGGCAAAGTGAAATGAAGTCAAAAAAAGTGAAACTTGAAAGAAATATAGTTCGTCATGATTTGAAGGCTGACGAGTCCATGACCTTTTTAGTTGGCTGAGGAGTGCGTCGATTCGTCAAAAGGCTGTGAAAAAACGATGACGTGATAACGCATTCACTATCTAAGTTCCTTCCTGCTAAATTATCTTTGAGTCCTGATTAATCATCTACATCGCGTTCAGGAATAAGAATAGGTATAAATATGAAACCAAATTTTACTATTGTAGTTCGTTTTAAGGGTTGCAATTGGGAAGAGTTTTCAAGATAAGTGACAATCTTTGATATCAACTTTGAAACGGGCTAGTTTTTCTAGTCGACAAGAAAATTAGGGGGCTTTGGATGAAAATTCGATCTATCTATTCGATCTTAATCCTGTGTTTAATGACTTCAGTATCTATGGGCGGAGAGTTCACCAACTATGGAAAGATACTCTTTCAAAGCGCTGATACTTGGGTGCCGGTAAATCGAGTTTGTCGTGTAAGTTCTTATCTTTATCATAAAGATCAAGCCTATGTCGAAAAGGTAAGATGTTATGGCAAGGATCAAGATAATTGTGAGGTCTGGGATCGACGTGAACTGAAGCAAGCTGTTAATAGTCTGAGAGACAAGTGTTCTCGATTTGTTCAAGGTGATTGTGTAGAGTTTGAGCCCGCGGCTCTTATTCAGGGAATTAATGCAGGAGAAGCTAAAATCTATCGAAGTCGTAAAGGTTTTGAAGAAGGTGAAGCGCCTGTCGATAGCTTCTTAATCAATATACCGAGCTGTAGGTAGATAAGATCTAAAGCTGATGAACGATCTTACTTTTATAGAAAATGAGAAAAAGCCATGGGGCCTGATCGATCACTTGAGTGAGGTGATCGATCAGTATATTCAAGCAAACCCTAGGTCTCGATCTATAAATGCCCTGAGTAAAAAATGTCGCATGAGTGAGGCTACTTTGCGGCGAATATATCGCAAGCAAGTAAAATCTTCTCCTAGTGTTTCTACGGTTTTGGATATTTTGACCTTAATTGAAGGTGAAAACTCAATTGCGAAGTTGGCTGAACGTTTTCCAGGGCCCATCGCTGAGTTTCTAAAAGAGTCATTACCTGACTCGAACTTTATTGATATTTCTTATAGTACTAATCTAGAAGACCAATTTGAAAATTCCACGAAATATATTATCTATAAACTGAGTTCAAATCAAAGCGGAGTTACTAGAGATAAGGTTCAACAGATATTCGGCGAAATGGGTCTGCAATTTCTAGATGATTTAATCGAAATGGGTTTTATAGAATCTCGGGGACAAGTATATAAGGCTACAAAAAAGAACTTCCATTCAGGTCAGAGAAGTTTTCTAAGAAACTTTAAAGCAACTTCTGAATTTATAAAGGCCTATGATGCCAATTCTAACAGAGAGTTTAACTCGGTAAGGGTTAACTACTCTGAATCGGTCTCAGAAAAGACTTACCAGCAGATTTTAAAGGTTCAGAGAAAAGCCTTGAGCAAAATAAGGGATCTTATGGCTAATGAGGCCAACAGTGGTGAAATTCCTGCATTTGTCTTAGTTGGTATTGATACTTTAGATACAAAGTCGTTCGATGAGCTCAAAGACGAAAACTCAATCTGATATCTACTTTTTCCAGTAGATTCGAGTCCCTCCAAAATCATCTTTAACAAACGTTTCATCAGTTAGAATAAATCCATTTTTTTCATAAAAGGGAAGTGGAGTAATATAAGGGGTACCATCTGCCTTGAAGTAATTATTGTGGGGTGTAATCCAAGCTGAAATGCTTGATTCAACTTTTTTCATTTCATCAAGAAGGCGAGTTCCTATGCCTTGCTTTTGCCTGGAGCTGTCCACCAAAATGATGAGCCAACGTCCACCATCTCTATCGATTGTCACAAGCCACCCTAGTAATCTGTCGTCATTATTTTTTATAAGGTAATGTGTGGGGTTAACCAGAGACAAAATAAAGGTATCAAACTCATCGTAGGAGTTAAAAACGGACTGTTTTGGGTATTCAGCACTCCAGATGATAAATATCTGACGTTTGTCCTGGTTCGATAGAGTATTTACCTTTGTTAAATTAGGAGATTCGTCTTTCAATCGGTAACCTTTCGTCTAAAACTCGTGGTTGCTAGGCTTGTGAACCAAAGAGTTAAATCGATATTTTGATGATAGAGCCTTAGATTATATTAGTAAAACAAATCTATGTAATAGTATTCGACAGGATTGGAATTTGTTTCATATAATTTGAGCATGATTGTAGTTTACGGCATTCTTTGTTTTGTTGGTTTCGTTTTGTGGGCACTTGGTGTCTATATTTTTTCTCATCTAATGACTGGTAATGGAATTAATAATCTATTTATTTTAGTCTTTTTAGTCCTCTATTCACAGATACCAGCAGGATTAGTTGGCTTTTTTTTGTACAAGCAGAATACAATTTTCGGAATTCATTGGGCAGTTCCATTTGTCATTGTCTTGGTAGCGTGGGGCTTTGTTTTTAAGAGCTTCTATTCAAATGCTTTTTATCGAATGATTGGAATAAAGCAGGCAGGATACTCAACATCTTTTGGAAAAGCTTACCATAATGGAAAGCACTTAAAAGATGTTGATGGAGAGACTTTTGAGATCGTTCTAAGTAAAAATAGCTTTAGAGAACAATATGCTAAAGATAAAAATGTAGTGCTTTATAAAGGTAAAAAACAAGAGCTAATGGATCCTGGAAGTTTTGAGATTGTCTCCTATGATATTACTCGAGATAAGAATCATGTCTATTTCAAGCAAAAGAAGGTCGATTCGGTGGATATGGGTTCTGTAGTTTTCGATGGTAGTAATTGCTATCGCGATAAGAATAGTTTTTATTTCGAGAGTTTTCGACTATCAAAAGTACCCAATGATTTTAGATGGATAAAGGGTTATTGTAAGCGTGGGGTCAGTGCTGGAAAAATTTGGAAAGTTTATGAGCATCGAGGGGAATTAAACGAAATCCCTTTGGACTACCAAGGAAATGAAGCAAATACCATATATGACAAGGCCCTTGGACTGATCAGAGATGGGAATGACCTATATTTTACCCTAGATGAAAAAGTCCGCAAGGTAGAGGGATTTGATATTCAAAGCTTTGAGAAGCTAGATAGTGAAGATAAGAAGATCAGAACTCCATGGGGTTACTACAAAGACAAAGATTATGTTTATTATCTGAATCATAGGCCTAGTTTTGAGTTTTTTAAGGTCGATGTTTCTAGTGTGGAGAACTTCAAGCTTCATCCAAGAAGAGATAAACGGCCCGGTGACGCCACAGACGGTACCAAGTATTTTGAAAATGGCCGAGTTGTTTCAGGTAAGTAGTCAATCATCCGAGTCATTAGGCGAAGAGAAGGGGTCTCGATCTTGGCTTTATTGAAGATATTGAAAGTATCAAGCGAAAGCTCACCCAACGGCATCAAACTCTATTCTTTTCAGCTACAATTAATAAAACCATAAAGAAAATGGCATACTCTCAAATCAGGTC
>CAZFYV010000148.1:0-8702 GCA_964523195.1 uncultured Pseudobdellovibrionaceae bacterium | reverse complement strand
GTCATTGGCGTCAATGGAAGTCTAAATACTGAAGATTACTCAACTTTATTGCAGTCTTTCGAATCTTTGGTGGCTCCAGTTCGGCCTTTAGAAGCCCACGCCTAAATTCCCATAGTGAGACCTCCGATAAGTAAGTATCGGAGGCTCTTTGAAAGCAAATTCATCTCTTCATAAAAATCAAGAAGGCCAAATCGTAGTCGAATACGTTTTGTTGCTCGTTATGGCTGTGACCATGGCTTTGATTATTTCAACCACTATGGTTGGGCGAAATGAAGATGAACCTGGCTTTCTAATATCCAAGTGGAACGCCCTCATTCGAGTCGTCGCTCAAGATCAATCAGACGATACCCAATAGGTTTTTAGAAATAAATATGTTTGCGCTGTGAAACTTCTTCGCTGAGGCGCTCTTGCATTTCTTCTCTCACTTGATTCGCGAGATCCACGACTAACTCTCGATCCTTTGCTGCCTCAGGGCCATAGGGGAGGTGAATTGGTTTTAGGAAAACAATTTTCCAGCGAGCTGGAAGGGGTAGAATATTTAGCGGCACGGGCAAAACAGTGCCCTTTAAGTATTTAGTTAACTTTAATCTGGCGAGATTTATATGAGTTTCTTCGGCTCCTAAAATGAGTGTAGGGATGATCGGACACTGATTGGTCAATGCCATACGAATAAAACCTCTTCTAAATCTTTGAAGGTGATATCGGTCTGCACTTGGTTTGAAGTTTCCGTATTCTCCTTCAGGAAAAATAACTACGAGTTCTTTATCAACCAGTGCTTTGTTTCCGTTTTTGAGGGTAGCTTCAATAAAACCCATTTTTTGCATCGGCAAAGCAACAGTTTCGGAGATAAACCAAAAGTGATGAGTCAAAACTCGAGGTATTCGAGTCGTCTTCTCTCTAACTTGGTGGGCCAGCACCGCAGCATCAAAACCTGAAAACCCGGAATGATTGGGAACAATCAAGCCAGCGCCTTTCCGAGGAATATTTTCTTCTCCTTCTACTTCAAGCCGAAAATATTTACTGATGATTTCCATCATCAGGTGAGGCATTGCCTCATAGAGTAATGACTCCTTGTCCATGGAACCGATACTCTTTAATGTATCTGGAAGGCTTGTGAAAAAGTTCTTCATAAAGGTATTTTACATTGGGGGAGTGAGATGTCCAAATTTGTATTAGCAATTGATCAGGGAACCACAGGAAGTACCGTTAGTCTCGTGGACGAATCTGGACAAATAGTGAGTCACGCTAATACTGAGTTCGAACAGATTTATCCTCAACCGGGTTGGGTGGAACACGATCCTGAAGCTATATGGTCGAGCGTCAAAACAAGTTTAGAAGTTTGTATTCAAAAGTCGGGAATAGATAAAAAGCAAATTGTAGCCATTGGAATCACCAACCAACGAGAAACTGTAGTTCTATGGGATCGAAGCTCAGGGACACCGGTTCACAATGCTATCGTTTGGCAGTGTCGTAGAACAGCTGATATATGTTCCAAACTCAAGAAAAAGGGAATCGAGTCGGATATCAAACGTCGATCTGGATTAGTTTTAGATCCCTATTTCTCAGGGACGAAAATAAACTGGATGATCAATAATGTCTCCGGTTTAAAGACACGAATTAAAAATAACGAAATTGCCGCAGGAACGATCGATAGTTTTTTAGTCTACAAATTGACCTCAGGTGAATGCCACGCAACGGAAGTATCAAATGCATCTCGAACAATGCTGATGAATTTGAAGACCATGGAGTGGGATGAAAAACTTTTATCCTATTTGAAAGTTCCTGAGTCGATACTGCCTGAGATTGTTTCAAGCTCCGGTACAATTGGCGTAACACAAGGACTGGATTTTCTCCCTGACAATATTCCTATTTCGGGGATAGCTGGAGATCAACAGGCTGCACTTTTTGGTCAAACAGCTTTTAAACCTGGTGACTCGAAGGTCACATTTGGTACCGGAAGCTTTCTTTTAATGAATACTGGAAGTCAGCCTATTAAATCTAAATCTGGGTTATTAACTACAGTAGGTTGGCAGCTCGATGGTCAGAAACCAGTCTATGCCCTAGAAGGCGGAGCTTTCATTTGTGGAGCTGCGGTTCAGTGGTTGAGAGATGAGCTTAAATTTTTTGAAAGTAGTAAAGATATCGAAAAACTGGCTAAAACCGTGGACAGCAGTGAAGGAGTCGAACTCATTCCAGCATTTGTAGGTTTAGGTGCTCCTTATTGGGATCCAAATGTTAGGGCAGCTCTATTTGGAATGACTCGAGGATCAAGTAAAGCCCATATTGCCAGAGCAACTCTCGAAGCTATGGCCTTGCAAAATGTTGATATCCTGAATGCTATGAAAAAAGACCTGGGTAAATCCATTAAAGGTGTTCGAGTCGATGGAGGGGCTGCTGCAAATAATTTATTCATGCAAATTCAAGCCGACTACTTGGGCTCAAAAATTCAAAGACCAAAAATGATAGAAACTACTGTAGCGGGGGCCGCTTATCTGGCTGGTCTCGGTGTCGGATTATGGAAGTCTTTAGATGAGATCAAGTCTGTATGGTCTCTAGATAGTGAGTTCGCACCACAAATTAAGCCTGGTGAGCGAACCAAAAGGCTTTCTAGGTGGCATACGGGAGTTAAATCAGCTCGCTACTACAGTAAACAATTAGGGTGAATAAATAAGGCATGTAAACATTGTTTACGTCTCAAAGTGAGAAACTAGATTTTGTGAAATTTCTAGACAATATTTTTTTCACCAACAATCAGTAATTTAGCTACAAAATTCTCAACCCGACTCAAGTCTAGGCCTAAGTTGTCGATAAAATGAATAGGGTATCTGGTATTCCAACGGGAAGGGAATTCAAAATCATGAGGGGTTTAAAACTCGGTCTATTATTAGGGCTGTCGTCACTAATGATTATCGCTTATCAAAACTGTGGGAAGTCCGATTTCGCACTCAATCAGAGATTAACAGATTTAGGATCTACAACACCTGGTCCAACGAATCCAGATGACAATAATGATGGTGGCTTGAATACCGATTCGTTTGCAACACTAGCGGATTGGGATGGAGACTATCCAGCAGCTGACGATGTTCCAGATTGTATGGATAATCCAAACTACAACGCCTGTTTAGTTTATAAAGATCCCGTAACTGCGAACGGTGGTCCATTTGCCAATCCTTATTCGAGAAACAATTCAACTCCAGTTCAAGAGCGACGAATTTTTACTTACGGTATTAACCTGCCAGTCGACGGGGATTTGGAAAATGCTTCTTTTGTGATTCGCAATCAGGGGCCAATAGCTCAATCTGATCAAAATGGATCTTGGAAATTTAGATTTGGAGGCGACTCCAATCACGATGTCAGTCAGATCAATGCCTTCTATTGGTTAAATCGACAAAAAACATATATGGAGCAAAGAACTGGAACTTATTACTTGAGTAATAGGGGACTCAACGTCAATGTTTATGGGTCCGGAAATAATTTGAATGGCAACGCCTTTTATTCCTTTCAAGGGAATAATATTAGTATGGGTCATGTTCGCGATGATCAAGGTGGAGATCTCTCTGTCGATGTTTCTGTTTTAGCTCACGAAGCGGGCCATGGAAACGTCTACTGGGGTACAAGAGAAACCATCTACGGTGCAATTGGTTGTCCCTTTAACAATCAAGCTCCTTGTTGCCCAGATGCAAATGGCTGTTATGCAGCTATGAACGAAGCCATGGGAGATATTCATAGCTTTATTCTATTTCCGGATAAACCTCCTGCAATCGGTTTGTATTTTGCCAACGCCAATTCAGGTTTGAGAGATCCCGAAGCGATCGCAGACAACAATCTTTCAGCACAAGATGTCTTTGATGCTGCTAGTGGAACAATACATCGTGTAGGTCTCACTTACGGATCTATTTGGTATGAGGTCTGGAATAAGTACAAAGAAACTAATCAGGAACAGGTTATCGAAGAGATTTTCACGGCGCATATTGCTGGACTAAATGCTAACGATAACTTCACAACAGCCTTAGATATCATAGAGTCTATAGCGCCTACCGTGGATGCAGGACTTGCTTCACAAATCATCGCAGATTTCCGATCAGAATACGATAGGTTGGGAGTCACTCGCAACTAAGTGAGTTTGGATGTGAAGAGTTCTTTCGGGAAAATACTAGTATTTTTAGTAATCGCATTGGGGTTTGGAATCCTAATGCGTTCGTTTATTCAGCCCATGGTTTCTGAAGAGGCTAGAATCGAAGTCTCTACGGATCGAGTTAAAAGCAAATATGATACTCAAAATGAAGATGATTCAAGCAGTATCGCTAAAGACTCATCTCAATCCCAGAGTTCTCATTCACAGAATCAGTCTCCCGCCAATGGTCAACGTCAGCCTGCAGCCACTCAGAAGGGGCCAGCGGCCTTTTTAAGCTTTCTGGAGCGAAATAGTGAAGGGAAGTGGAAGCCTAGATTTAATAAAAAGGGTGAGCTGTTTCGGGTTTCTGGTGGTCGAGTTCCAGAGGTGGGGTTTTCGTTGGATGCAGTTAAGGAATTGGCTGGCAACTTAGCTGGAGAGCTTGGAATTCCGAAAGAGCAGGTCACAACAAAAGTCGAAACTCAAGATCTGCGTTCAACTAAGATTTACGATGCTGTTCAAACCTATAAGGATATGGATGTCTTTCAGAGTTGGATGAGAATTATGACCAATCAAAAAACTGGTGATGCATTTCTTATTAACAATCAGCTAAAGGTTTTAGAAGAAGACATCAATCTCGATTTGAATTTTGATTTTGCAGATGCCCAAGATGTTTTGATGAGTCACTACGGTTCAGATTTTAAAGGAATTGATCGAAAGATTGGTCCCGTTATATTCGCTGATAAATCACCACATCAAATGGCTTATGTTTTTCATGTGCGCACTGAGAATGATGTCATAAGAACTGTGGTTGGAGCCCAAGATCAAAGAGTTCTCCTCGAGGAATCTATCCCTTTACACAAATAGTTGTAAAAAGCTTATTTCATCTTTTGAAACTTCTGAGAAAAACAGTAAATTGACTCCAGATCTTAAAGAAATATCAACAAAGATCTTCATCCCTTATTTAGCTGCCCGTCTTTTGTGATTTACGAGTTTTACGGACCTTTACTAGCCTCGCCAGTGCTGAATTTTTGGGACGTCTAGACCCGTTAGTTTTGAAGTGAGAAACGCAGAAAACTTTCTCGACATAGGCCTTGCTATTTTGAGTGCTGCGCACCACAATTTTGGCATAGAAAATTGCTTCTCGACTTCGAATTTGCAGGCATGTTTGGCTATTATAATAGAATGCGGAGGTTTAGAATTTTCACGCGTAGCTCTCAGATTTTCATAGCAGTTTTACTGATGGCCTTGGTCATTCCAGGCAACGGTATTGCGTCTAAAACGGGCGATCAACTGCTTGCTGCTAGTCGATTGATTCATGCCAATCAAGATACGGCTGCCTTAACGTTATTAAAAGAGTTCACAGCATCTGAAGTTTCTGAAGATCGAAAGGCCCTCGCCTATTTTGCAAAAGGTAAGCTCTATTTAAAAATGAAAAGATACCAAGAAGGGGTCGACGCGGTAAACGAGTCGCTTCGGCTCGGGCATCGAATTCCTGATATTGCTCACTATGTTCTCGGTCAGCTGTATGTTGAGTTAGGGGATCTTAAAAAAGCAGAAAAATCGTTTTTAGAAACACTGAGGCTAAAGCCAAATATTTACATTAGAAATAAAGCCTATTTTGAACTCGGAAAACTGTTTGTTAAAACCAATCGTCACAGACAAGCAAGATATTATATGCGTCGTCTTGAAAGGCGAATTCGAGGAACTGAACGGCACCCAGAAGTTCTTTGGAATCTCATTCAAGTAGAAAATAAACTGCGTAGAAAATGGAAAGCTTGTGCTTACGCAAAAACATTGTATTGGAAATATCCAGCTCACCCGCTGGTCTATGACTGGGGTATCGATCTCCAAGCTAACAAAGTTAAAGGTAAGCGTTTGGGTTGTGTCGCCAGTCCACGTGTACAGAAAAAACGAATTCGTAGACTTCAGTATTCTGGTGAATCTGATCGTGCGCTTAACGAAATTAAAACCCTACAAAAACGAGTGGGAAAAAGTACTAAGTATCTCGTTGATAGCATGATGGCTAACTTTTTAATAAATGAGGGTCATGTTCAAGATGCGCTAAAGATTCTTTTGGGACATTACAAGACGCAAGAGCGTAATAAAGATTACTTAATGTTATTGGCCAAAGCATCTTCGCGAGCTGGTGAATTTCAAACTGCCGTTGGAGCCTACCATAAGGTTCACAAACTTCGACAGCGTTCTCGTCTTGGACGGAAAGCTTTGTTCCAAGCGGCTTTCTTAAGTTATCAGTTTCAAGATTATGATGGTGCGGGAAGAAAGTTTAGCGAGTTTATCAAGAAGTACCGCCGCTCGGGTTTATCAAGAGACTCCAGGTGGCATTTAGCTTGGATCAAATATCTCAAAAAAGATTATGAGGGAGCAAATGTTGCTTTCACTAAACTTCTCAAAGATATGAAACGCTATCGTAGGCGTTGGAGAAATTATTCTAAAGATCGAATCCATTATTGGAAGGCCATGAGTTTGTACCGGCTCGATCGTTTAACTGAAGCAAAGCCAATTTTTGAAATGTTGGCTAGTGACCAACTCTATGGTTATTATTCAGTGGCATCTCGCGAACGTTTGCGTGATTTGAAGGTAAAACTTAGTGAACTGAATCTTCGAGAAATTGCTCAAGAAAATAATAAAGAAAACAAAGACGTCTCTGCAGAAGGTGATGAAAGCGTCATCAATGCCGAAAACCAAAGTAAAAAAGTTTCAGAAGAAGACGAGTCAGAAGAAACCTTAGCTGAAGAGCAGGACTCTGATGACGAGAATAGTGATATTGCTGAAGAGGACACTGTTGCAGAAGTTAATGAGGTGGACTTGGGAGGCGTCGGCGAGGATGTCACTGAAGAAGAAGTCATTATCGCCACTAACTTTAAAGACCCAAGATTGTCTCGGAGATTTGAAAGAGCGAGAGACTTAAAGCTTATCGGAATGGATGAGCTGGCTCATTGGGAACTCTACGAGATTGAGCGGAGAACATCCAATGCGGACTACCGTAAAATGTTAATGGCTGAATATCGTAATTTGGGTTCTTATCACCGTTCTGCTTATATTGGCGGAATCTACTTTTCGAACCAACGACGACAATATGGGATGGAAGGTATTCGGTACCTTTGGGAATACACCTATCCACGAGCTTACAGAACTTTTGTTGAAAATTACTCAAAGACCTTTGGGGTAAATCAGAATTTTATCTGGTCCATCATGCGAGCGGAGACACACTACAGGAAAGAAGCTGTGTCTTCGGTCGGAGCTCTTGGTCTTATGCAAATTATGCCTTATACCGGTCGACAAGTCGCGAGGCTTATAGGAATCGAGGGCTTCGCAGTAACTGATCTTCTAAAGCCTGAAACAAATGTGAGATTGGGCACTCGGTATCTCAATCGTCTACTCAAAAAATATAACAATAAGATTCCGTTAGCTGCAGCGAGTTACAATGCCGGACCACACCGCGTCCACAGTTGGCTCTACAAATTCGGAAACTTGGATATGGATGAGTTTGTTGAACATATTCCATTCTTGCAAACACGAAACTATGTAAAAAAGGTGATTCGCTTCAATGCGGTCTACTCCAACTTATATGAAGGCAATTCTAATGCTTCCAGTTGGTTATCTAAATCTGTGGACACTCCGATGACGGAGCCACCTCCAACTCGTGAGACTTGGGAAACTTTATAACCTCTGACTTTTCTTGACTTCCTTCGGCAAAAAAGTGAAAAGTGAGCCCTCAAAACACTTGAGAAAATAGGTGTTTAATAGATTTGGATGGGGGACCTATGTTGCAGAAATTATTTGTTCTGACCTTAAGCCTTTTTGTTGTAGTTGGATGTACAAAGCCCAACAGAGACGTGACTGTCAAACTCTCTAAAGGTGAGAAGTTGGTTCTACCTCTTGCTGAGACTTTGCGAATTCACATTGTGTCTGAGCCACCAACCCTAGATTGGCATAAACAAACGGATACGACCTCATCCTTGATCTCTGGAAACATTATGGACGGCCTGGTTGCCTATGATATTTCCGATGAAAATCTACCTTTGAAACCATCATTAGCCGAGTCTTGGAAAGCGTCGAACAATTCTAAAACTTGGACATTTAAATTAAGAAAAGATGTTAAGTGGACAGATGGAAAAGCCTTTACGGCGGATCATGTTGTGGACGGGTGGAAACGCCTAATCGAGCCTGCTACGGCCTCGGAATATTCGTACTTCCTCTTTGCGATTAAAAATGCTCGTGCGTACAACGAAAGTCGCATCAAAGATTTCTCTAAAGTTGGAATCAAGAAGGTTGATGATCATACGGTGGTCGTTGATCTGGCTAAACCTATGTCTTTCTTTCCTTCATTGCTTACCCATCAAAGTACTTTTCCTATTCGCTTGGATGTTGTGGAGGCACATGGAGACTCTTGGACTGAAGCTGAAAATATCGTTACTCTTGGAGCATTTAAGTTAAAGGTTTGGAAGCATGATGAGTTGATCGTTCTTGAAAGAAACGATGGCTACTTTAATTCGGCTCCAAAGGTTAAGTACGTCGTTGCTCGTATGATTGAGAAGCTCTCTACAGCAGTGAGATTGTTTGA
>CAZFYV010000147.1:5798-8772 GCA_964523195.1 uncultured Pseudobdellovibrionaceae bacterium | reverse complement strand
CCTAGCCAATGCTGCTGGCGAGCGCGGTGATTTTGAAAATCTAAGATATGTTCCAACTGAAGAATCAATTTCCGAACTTAATACGATTGAAATGCGAGCTTCTGGTGAAGTTATGGACATGGAGTCTGGTGCTCTTGCCATGGCTATCGGTGCTCAATTTACGTCTGAAACTTATCAAGATATTTTTGATGATTTAAGCCTTCAAGGTAACGTCTTCGGAAATGCCGGAAGTTCTGGTGGCGGATCAAGAGCTGTTTACTCAGCTTTTACTGAATTCGCTGTTCCTTTAACGACAACTTGGGAACTTCAAGTTGCCGGTCGTTACGATAACTTTTCAGATTTCGGAAGTACTTTTAACCCAAAAGTTTCTACTCTTTACCGACCAAACAACTCTGTATTGATTAGAGCTTCAGGTGGTACTGGTTTTAAAGCTCCTAAGATGGTTGATCTTTATGCAGGTAACTCTCTTGGCTACCCGACTTTTAGAGATGAATTCCTCTGTAAAGAAACTGGCGAATGTCGCCCGACTCAGTGGGAAGTCACATCTGGTGGTAACCCAGGACTTGAAGAAGAAAAATCAGTCTTCGCAAGCTTTGGTGCTGCTTATCAACCAACTCGTAACTTTATGGTTGGATTCGATACCTACTACGTTCAAATGGACAACGTCATCGATATCGACTTCCAAAAAGTCACTGAAGCAGAAGCGGCAGGAATTGACGTAAGACAGTTCGGAATTACCGTGAACCGTAACGACCAAAAAGAGATCGTTACCATGGATGCACAAATGCAGAACTTGTCGACTCGTGAGCTTTGGGGAATCGATTTCAAAACGGATTACTCTCTTAGAAACTCACTCGGTCGCTTCTCAGCTGGAATGACTCACTCTCACATGTTCTTCTACAAGCAAGAGCTTTTCCCAGGTCTTGGGGTCGAGAATATCTTGGGCAGAAACGGCTTTCCACGCTACAGAAACGTAATTAGCCTTGGGTACTCACCTACGCCTAATTTTGGTTCTTTTTTCACGGCTAGAACCATCGATAAGCACGAAAAAGCCACTCCACAGCTCGGAGGAGAGCTCAGAGCATATACGGAGTATGATCTCGTATTTAATTACAAAACGAGCTGGGATGCAGATATTTCAATTGGTGCTAAAAATATTTTAGGAACTACGCCACCACTTGATGAAACGAACGGTAACAATCAACTTGATGAAGACCTCTACGACCAAATCGGTCGCTTGGTCTTTGCAGGATATACGCAGAACTTCTAATAACAGGAAGGTTTAAGGGTCACACTTATGAAAAAGCTATTTTTATTACCTGTGATCGCTCTTTCTTTCGCACTTTCGGCAGATGCAAATCCATCTGCCAAAGTCGATAAGACCACGGGCGAGCAGAAGAAAAACCATGACATGGCGGCAGGCTCTCAAAAGAAAGTCAGCAAGATTGCCAATGAAACACGCACGATCGTTGATGACTACAGAACTGTCCTCAGAAAAATTGAGAACACTAAAGTCTACAACAATCAATTGCGTCAGTTCATTACTTCGCAAAACGAAGAAATGGTTTCGATTCGCAAAAAGATCGCAAGCTTAAAAACAACTAATAAAGAAATTCTTCCTTTGATGGTTCGAATGGTCGACACTCTTGAGAAATTTGTTTCTCTAGACACTCCATTTCTTCCTGAAGAGAGATCAAATAGAATTGCTCAACTTAAACTCATGATGAAAAGAGCAGATGTTTCTACAAGTGAAAAATACCGTAGAATCCTTGAAGCTTATCAGATTGAAAATGAGTACGGCCGTACTATTGAAGCCTATCGTGGCGTTCAAAAAATGGGCGAAAAAGAGTTAACTGTAGATTTCTTAAGAGTTGGCCGTGTAGCCCTTATGTTCCAATCATTAGATGGTGAACAAAATGGTCTTTGGTCACACAAAGAAAATAAATGGGTTGAGCTTCCTTCTGAGTACAGAAGAGCTGTTACAAAAGGTCTTCGCATTGCTAAGAAGCAATTGGCTCCAGACCTCGTTAAAATGCCTATCAAGGCTCCAGTTGAGGCCAAAGTAGAAAAAGTATCTACTGATAAGAAGGAGGTCCTCTAATGATTAAGTCTAAGATTGCACTCCTACTATGTCTTCTAATGGCTCTTCCAGTTTTTGCTGAAAAAGAGCAATCATTAGATGGTCTACTAAAACAAGTTATTCAAGAGCGCGCTGAACAGTCTAAAGAAATGAAGGCTCGCGAAGCAGCTTTTATGAGCAAGAAAAGCCAACAAAAAGCTCTCCTTTCTAAAGCTCAAAAAGAGTTAATAGCTCTTGAGGCTGAAAGTAAGCGTTTGACTGCTAGCTTTGAAAAGAATGAAAAGAAGCTTTCGGTTCTTGAAGAGGAACTCAACATTGCTGTTGGAACTCTCGGAGAACTATTTGGTGTGGTTCGACAGATCGCTGGCGACTTTAACGGTCAGGTACAAAACTCTGTTGTTTCTGCGCAGATTCAGGGCAGAGAAGGCTTTATCTCTACAATGGCAGAGACTAAGAACCTCCCTGATATTCCTCAGCTTGAAAAGCTTTGGTTCGAACTTCAGAAAGAAATGACTGAAACAGGTAAAGTTGTGACCTTTACGGCTCCAGTTGTTAAGCCAAATGGCGAGAAAGTTGACCTTTCTGTGACTCGAATTGGTGCTTTTAACCTCGTCGCTGATGGCAACTATTTAGTTTACCAAGGTGAAACTAAACAGATCACCGAGCTTCCAAGACAGCCTGCGGGTAGATACTTGTCACTTATTGACGACCTCCAGAACGAAAAAGAATCAATTGCTCCATTTGCTGTTGACCCTTCACGTGGTGCGATTCTTTCTATGCTAGTACAAGCTCCAAGTCTTGGCGAAAGAATCAATCAAGGTGGTCTTGTTGGTTATGTCATTCTAGCACTATTAGTTTTAGGGCTGGCACTAGCTATTGAGAGACTTGTGACTC
>CAZFYV010000147.1:0-5698 GCA_964523195.1 uncultured Pseudobdellovibrionaceae bacterium | reverse complement strand
ATTCTAGCACTATTAGTTTTAGGGCTGGCACTAGCTATTGAGAGACTTGTGACTCTTAAAAAACAAAGCCAAATGATCAAAGAACAATTGGCGACTGAAAAGCCCCTTGAGAACAATCCTCTTGGCTCTATCTTAAAGGTTTTCAACCAATATAAAGATAAAGACCTCGAAACTCTCGAGCTTAAGATTGACGAAACAGTTATTAAGAGTACTCCACCAATTACCCGTGGAATTTCAACTCTTAAGATTTTATCTGCAGTAGCTCCACTACTAGGACTACTTGGAACAGTAACTGGTATGATTGCAACTTTCCAATCAATAACATTATTTGGAACTGGAGATCCTAAGCTTATGGCCGGTGGTATTTCTCAAGCACTTATTACAACTGTACTAGGTCTTGTGTGCGCGATTCCATTGTTACTACTACACAACTTTGTGAACGGAAAAAGTAAGGCCATCTTACAAATTCTTGAAGAGCAAAGTGCAGGCTTAATGGCGTCTAAGACTCAAATGGCACCTGTAGAGAAGGATTAGTTCATTGGGATACGCGTTTGAGTTAATCCAAAACTTTCTCGATGCCGGAGGGCAAGTCTTGTGGGTAATTATGTTCACGACACTTGCTCTGTGGGTTCTTATCATCGAACGTTTTGCATTTTTCAAAACAGAGGTGCCTAAAATAAAGAAGGCCACCGAAGAAAAATGGAAAGGCACTGGTTCACATATGAGCTGGGAAGCCCACCGTATTCGAGAAATGATTTTATCTCAGGCTAAATCTGAAGTTTTCAAATTTATCCCGATGATAAAAACACTAGTGGCTTTATGCCCATTATTAGGACTTTTAGGAACTGTGACCGGAATGATTGCTGTTTTTGATGTAATGGCAGTTGCAGGTACAGGTAATGCGAGAATGATGGCCTCGGGTATTTCAATGGCAACAATTCCAACAATGGCTGGAATGGTTGCGGCTCTTTCAGGACTTTATTTTGGAAGTATGTTGGAGAAAAAGGCCAAAACCGTAACTGAGAATCTCTCAGAGCAATTAACTTTTGAGTGAGGGTCATATGAGACGATCTAAACGATTAAATAGCGAAGAAGAAACATCCATAGATTTGACTCCTATGTTAGACGTGGTTTTTATCATGTTGATTTTCTTTATCGTGACGACTTCTTTTGTTAAAGAGTCAGGAATACAAGTTAATCGTCCAAACGCTGCTTCTGCAGAAAAGAAGGAACGAGCAAACATTATGATTGCTATTTCCGATGCAGGAGAAATTTGGATTCAAAAAAGAAGAATTGATATCAGATCTGTTCGCGCGAACGTTGAGCGCCTTCACGCTGAAAGCCCTGAGGGATCAGTGGTCATTCAAGCTGACAAGGACTCTAAGAATGGTTTGCTTGTTCAAGTGATGGATCAAGTTCGATTAGCTGGAGTAACATCGATATCGTTGGCCGCTAAACCAGGGACAAACTAGTATGAAGCGGTTGGGGTATTCATTTCTAGCAGGTGCTGTCGTCACCGTGGGGCTATTTTATTTGATGGCCTCTCTTATTTCTGGGGGCCATAAACTTCCAGAGAAAGATGGCAGCGAGAATTTTATCGAGTTCTTACGTGTTAAGAACAATGATAACCTACAAACTCGTGATCGAAAGCGACCAAAGAAGCCTAAAGACCCAGAAAAACCACCTCAAAGCCCAAAGCTTAAGATTGCTGACAATCAGAAGCCTACAAAGCCTCAAATGGCGATGAACGCTCCTAAAATGTCTAATCCTTTAGCTCTAGGTGACGGTCCGTTTTTAGGTCAGGCAGGTGCTGGAGGAGCTAGTGGCTCTTCAGATGTGGTCCCTTTGGTACGAATCGAACCTCAATATCCTCGAAAAGCAGCTATGCAAGGCAAGCAAGGCTGGGTTTTACTTTCTTTTGATATTACAGAGACTGGTGCTGTGGATAATATCAAAGTCTTAAAAAGCAACCCTCGCCGCGTTTTTGACTCTGCTGCACGACGAGCCTTGAGAAAATGGAAATACAAACCACAAATGGTCGATGGAAAACCTTCTAGAAGATCAAACCTTAAAGTCCAGTTAGACTTTAAATTGGAGGGCTAAATGAAAAAGTTAAGTTCGATTCTAGCTCTTTTGATTTTAGTGACGTTTTCCATAGACACTGTTTATGCGTCGTTACCTAAAATTGGAGTAAGTGCAAAAGTCAGTGCATTGAAAAGCAGACGTGCTGCTCTAACGTCTAAAGGTGTATTCAAAAAGCTTTCAAGAGCCAACGACCTTTCGGCAAAAGAGAAATACACGCAAGCTTTAAACATTTTGGAAAAGCTCTTGGTTCAAACAAAAAAGCGCCCTTACGAATATGCTCAAACTCTTCAATCCCGTGCTTTTGTTTACTCCTCAAAAGGAGATTACAAAAAGGCTATTCGAGACTTTGAAGAGGTTGTACGCTTGGGCTCTCTACCCTACCAACCAACTATTTCATCTATGTATACTTTGTCTCAGTTATATGCCCAAATCGGCAATAGCAAAAAGGCATTGAAGCTACTTGAGGAATGGTTCCAAAGTGTAGAGCAAGCCACACCAGCGGCATATGTCTTTTACGGCACCATGCTGTTTGAGCAGGGAAAGAAAAAAGAAGCTCTTGCCAATGTGGACCACGCTATATCCATAAGCAACAGCCCCAAAGAGAACTGGCTTAAGTTCAGTGTTGCGATCAATTTCGAGTTAGGGAATTTTAAAAATGCTGAAAGAAGCCTTCGCATCTTGACGCAAATGAACCCTAAAGAAAAACAATACTGGAGACAGCTTGCTGGAACATACCTTAACTTAAATGACTACCCTAAGGCCTTAGCTACTTTTGAGCTAGCTTACAAATGGTGACATTTAAAAGAGGAAAAAGACTTGGTTAACCTTGTTAGCTTATATCTTGAGCGTGGTATTCCGTTAAAGGCAGCCACTCTTATGGATAAGCATATGAAAGATGGAAGCATTAGCAAAAAGGAAAAGCACCTTAAGCTTATGGCCCAAGCTTTTTATCAAGCTGAGGAAATCGAGAAATCGATCGGTCCTATGAAAAAGGCTGCCGAGATGTCTAAAAAGGGAGATTTGTACTTACAGTTGGGTCAAATTTACCTTGAAAAGGAAGACTTCAAAAATGCTTCAACCCAACTTTCTAAAGCCATCAAAAAAGGCGGCTTAAAGAAACCTGGGTATGCCCATCTCAATTTGGGGATTGCACTTTATCAAAGCCAGAAGGTGAAGTCGGCTTTAAAGCCACTTGAAAAGGCATTAACATTCGAAGAGACTGAGATGGCAGCTGGTCAATGGTTGCAGTTTGTTCGCAAATCAATCAGCGAGCAAGAGTCTCAAACTGAAACAGATCAAGCTAAAGTGGAGACAACTTCCACCCTTTAATTTAGATCTGATTCATTCAATCTGAAACGAAGGCCCAAAAAAATGGGCCTTTTTTATTTGCGTAAGCCACTAGAATCACAGACTAATTTTCGCAATGAAACATTCTTAAGATTTCTTAACTCTATGAAAGTCGAGAGATTCCGATAAACTAAATACGAGGCACATTGACTCAAAAGGTTTAGATTATGCGGAACGTTTGTGAAAAGAAATTATCTACTCTCTTTATCTATTCTTCTCTCAGAAGATTAGGCCTTACTCTTGTATTGTCACTTATTGCATTCAGTTTAATAGCTTGTAGCGCTCAACCGGGTGAGGACGCGGAGGATGTTTTAGATCAACTTCCGATAGCTCCAATAGCCGAAATACCTGATGACAAAGTGGATGATATCGCTCCTATCAACGATGAGGAGCCCATTAAGATACTAGAGAAATTTTTCTATTCGGCTTCTGAAGATGCATGTGTGAATTCCTCTGGTGAACGCGGGTTTAATAAGGAAGTCGGAGAGTGTGGAGATATGACTTCCATGAGCATGTCTGGGGAAGACATGGCTGGAAAAAACTTAAAAGGTGCTAACTTTTCAGGAGCCAATCTTTCAGATGTGGACTTTTCTGGAGCAAACCTAGAAGGCGCTGATTTTTCAGGTTCGAACCTGGATGCAGTACAAATTAAAGAAGCCAGGTTTAAGTCTACTCGCTTTAACAACGCTATTATCCACAACAGTGATTTGAGTCTATCAGAGATTTACGACCTCCTAAGAAGCTTAGGTATAAAGTTAGGACGAAACAATAGATTACCAGGCATAAATTCAGTGATCTGGGATGTGGTGAACTCACCAGCTCCAGAACTTGATCCAGATGTACCACCTACTCCGATTGAAGAGCAGGAAATAATTATACATGAAACCCATGTGGTTATCGAAGACATCAAGGAAGTTATCACTGAATCCCAAGCCAAAATTTCGGAGAAAAAGGAACAAAGGGATATCGTTAAGAATGAGCGCCTAGTTGTTCAAAATGAATATAAAGATAACCGTAAGGAATTTAAGGGTATTCGAGTTATTCATAGCGAAGCACGCATAGAAAGACGGGCTAAAAACAAGGAACTCAAAGCCGCAAAGAAAGCCGGAGAAGCAGATCGAGTTGCCGTCTTAGAGGCAGAATTACAAACGATAGATACAGTCTTATCTAATCTCAAAGGTCAAATGAACGCTCTCAATCTAGAAAGAGACAGGTTGAGAGGTGTTATGAAAGACAAGAATACCGAGATCAAAGCCCTTCAAGCTGAAATCAAAGCTGAGAATACTAATATTTTAAAGCCAAACAGAAATGAAATGAGAGCCAAGCAAAGAGAGCAAAAACGAGCAGCTAAAAGACTGAAACGTCTTCAGCGTCAACTAGCAAGCAATTAGGAGTGATACGGATAACACCCCCTTAGATATATACCTGAAAGGACCCGCGTGGGTCCTTTTCTTTTTTATCAACGAGACAACAGAGATCGAGCAAAATAGGTCTAACCTAAGCAAAAATAGAGTCAATCCAAGGGTATAAGTTAGCTAGAATGGTTCTAAATTTCACCCAATGGGGCATAGGCATTGCACAGATGAAATCTCTATGATTTCGATTCCTTCGCGTCTAAAGAGACATATCTCTGCAGCCTTTATGATTGTAGCTATTGCTAGCATGACATCCTCCGGTATGGCCATGTCTCCATTGAAATCAAATCCAGTGTTTGAAGCTTTTATTGCTCAAGTGCTACCCGTTCTCGATAAAGACGAGGAGTCTCAGCTTAAAGCCCTAGATGAATTTGTAGATATCTTCCAAAGAAGCCTTGGAATAGAGGCAGGTAATAGAATAATCGTTTCCAGTTTAGAAGAGTATAAAAAGTTAAGAAATAGTCGGCCGACAAATCTAGAAGAGGCACGAGAATATATTCTTAAGAATGGAATCGTTAGCCCATTTAATGTGTCAGCTCCAACAGATGTTTTTGACCAAATTATTAGATATGAACTCAGTGAGCTCGCCGAATTTCAGAATTTCGCTAAGGAACAGGCAGGAGAAGCATTAGATGAATCACTAAAGTCTCTTGGTATCTCGGTTTCACTCTTCAATCTTTTTCCAAAACTTCAAGGTTTAGCAGAAGGACTTCGCTCAACCACAGACGGTCTCGCAACCTCACTCAGTGAAGGGCTCCAATCTAGAGGGGCTCAAATCCTAGATTCATCAAACACTAGCCCTCTTGCTAAGGCTTTCGCCATAGGACATTTGATCGCAGCTAGTACTGTTT
>CAZFYV010000146.1:0-8795 GCA_964523195.1 uncultured Pseudobdellovibrionaceae bacterium | reverse complement strand
TCACAACACACATTATAGTCAAAACCCAAAACAAAATCAAAGAATCCAAACTATCCCGCGGTATTTTTGATATCTGGATACTCAGACTATGAATTGAGTGAATTATATGCATTCGGAGCGGATGGTTTTTTTGCCAAACCATTTGATCTAGATGATCTAAAAAGAAATGTGAAATATGCTCTACTTTCGCGAAGTGATTTTTGGTGTAAAAGACCCAATTGGACTTCTATGGTTTCTCTTAGAAAAACAGTTGAAAACCCGGGAGCACTCCTCAGTAATGGTGATATCCAGATGGGGAGAGGTGGATTTTTTGTTAAAATGGAAAAGAACTTGCCACCTAATGGTCACCCCATTGAGTTTGAAATCTTTGTTCAAGGAACAAAAACTAATCTATCCAGAATAAGTGGAATAGGTGAAATCAAGTGGACTAGAGAAATCAATGAGAAGCCATTGATAAGCCCTAACGGCTACGGTATCGAGATAAAATACCTTGATCAGTCTTGTAGAGATGATTTTATAAAATGGATAGAAGGATGTTTGATTACTTCCTATATTCCTAGAGGTCGCTCTTAATATAACTGATGGTTTCCGGATAATAGATCGCCCATGAGTTGGAGTTGCTGAGAATACTGAGTTTTAACTCCGATAGATAGTGATTGTGATCGACGTTGGCAGAGCGAATCGACAATCCAAATCGAGATCTTAATAGAAGTTCCTTGTCCCAAGTTGTGTTTCCCGCAGCCAGAATTAGACTTTCATTTTCAGCAATGTTTTCTTGTAGCTTATGAATCTTCTGAGGGCCATTGGAAACTATACCATTTACCAATGGAAGAAAATGACCTGCTTCACTTAGTTTGACATCTGTGCCAAGGATCTGTCCTCTTGGTAGACCTAAATGTCTACTCAGTGCTCTGAGTACAGGTTGTGGGGAGGCAGAGACGATAAGAACTTTAATATTTCTTTTCTTTAACTCTTCGATAAAAATCACCAGCTCTGAAAAAAGAGGAAGGCCATTTCGAAAGAAGTGGTTCCGAACGATATTGTTTATTTCTTCTTCGGTATACCCAGCAAGTATCATGGCCTGGTGGGGGGCGAAATCTTCTTTTTTGTCGTCTAAGTCATTCCAGAAAGTTTCAGGATCGATGGACCTTGCAAAACTGTGTTTTGGATTGTTTACAAAGTACTCTCGAACCATAGCTCCAATGTCGTAAGGAAAAATAGTACCGTCAAAATCAAAGGCTGCTACTCTATTTTCTATGTGTTTGGTCTCGCTATCGATTCTTGCCAGCAATTCTATGAGAACTTGTGACTTGAGCTCTTTTTCGATAGGAATTTCTTGAAGTTTACTTTCAAAGGAGAAACTCTGTTCGCAGATCGAAGAGAAAAGAGTGTTTACGGCTAAGGTTTGAAAGGCGAATGTGGATACGAAGTAGATGGCAATGAGTGTCCGAAACCGAAGTCGAATCAAATGGTTACAATGTTTAAATTGAGCTAAAATTGCCATTTTAAGTCTCACTATACTCCATTTTGAATGCAGATTTAGTCATTTTAGAGCCTTAATACTCCAAGTGTGATCTCAATCAATTTCAAAACAACACTCTTTTGATTTCGCGCACTTACAATGCATCTCTAGTGCCAATTATTTAGTTTAGGTTTTGTTAATAATATTAAGTCAGGGTCCAAGCAGGACGAAATGTATAACATGAAAGATTTAAAGATACTCGTAATTGAAGACCAACTAGATCAATGTGCAATCATCGTGGAGAGGTTGGAAGTATTAACTAGAGACGATGTAAACTATCGTGTAGCTGTTGATGTCAGAACGACATACGATCAAGCTGAAAAGGCCCTTAGAGCCAACGTGTATGATGCGATTTTAGTCGATAATCATATTCCAGGCGGTTATGGTGGGGAGCTCGTTAGCAAACTGCAAAACGAGGGTGAATTGCGAGAAGATGCGAATATCATAGTTGTCACGGGTCGGCCCGAAGACGTTAAAGATGTTGTTCGACCAGAAACAGTAATTTTAGCAAAACCCCATGGATACTTTGAGTTGAGTGAATACTTGAAGAAGTTCTTTGAAAAGGGTTTAGAGGTCGCGGCTTAGTTTTTATTTTAGGTCAATAACCTTGATAAATTTTCCAGTTCTTGGGTTCAATGGAATTTCTCCAGGCTCGAAAAGTTCAATTTTCGGTGGAAGGACACTTCCTTCATCAATATTCTTTTTTAAGGCATGCATGGAGCTATATAGCTCCTCTATAACGTTCTCCAAATTTAAATGAGCCGGAGACTCGGTCTCGATATTAACAACGAGTTGATCTTTGGTCTCCACCCGGTGCTTTTTGATCTGGAAACGGGTGTAGTTATGCTTAAACTTTTCTAAAGCACCTTTGACTGTACTATAAGTAACAGTTTCAAATCCAATTCTAAAAGCCTCGTCACCTCTTCCAAGAAGCTCAAAAAGTGGGGTGGTTCTACCACAGCTGCACTTTTCGGTAAGGAGTCTTGCTCGATCTCCAACAAGATAGCGGACTATGGGTGTAGCCACTCTAGGAAAAGGAGTCACAACTATCTGCCCAATTTCTCCTGGTTCGCAGTTCTTCCCTGTTTCTGGGTCGATTATTTCAAAATGAACTTGGTCATCATGGAGATGGAAAACGCCAGTTGGCGTTTGGTCACATTGGTAACCTATATACCAGGTATCTACCGTCCCGTATCCAATAGAAAGAATATCGGTAGCGCCGTAAACTTGATTAATATGGTGCTTGTCTTCCTCGATGACATGTTCTCCACCGTATAGGATCTTATCAAACTTGAAATTTGTACCATTTGCTTTCATCTTCTCCATGATGTTAAATATTGTGCTTCCAACTCCTGTAATGGCGTTAATATTAAATTTCTCCACTGTCTGAGCAAAAAGATCCAAGTCAAACTGATGAGAAAATGGGAAGTTAATGCACCCATATCTCTCTAGCATTTCGTTAATATGGAGGAAGGTCATATAGAGTGAGCCGCCTGCAAAAACATTTGCTACGCGATCTTCTGGCTTTACTCCACAGGCATAATAGCCTCTTCCATTGGGAAGATCCAATTGGTCCATCTCTGTAGCGCTAAAAACAACTACTTTGGGATAGCCTGTTGTTCCCCCGCTTTGGAATATTGTATGTCCCTGATGGTTGGAGTCCAAGAGTTCATCACTGTTAGGCGGCAGTATTTTTTTTGCCTGATCGCCATTTAGTATTTCGACCTTTTCGAGAGGGTACTGGCGAGTCATATCGACTGAGTCTAAGAGTTTTGAGTAATAAGGCCGAGTTCTGGCGAGTTCTATATACTCAGCTAGGCTCTTCAGATTTGTACTTATTCTTTCGTCATCTGACTTGACTTCCCAGCTGTCAAAAAATTTATGGTCTTTAGATTGTTCAAACAAGGACGTGTATTTCATTAGATGTTTGTCCTTTTAACATAAGGCTGAACTTTTGTACTTCTCTGCTTTCTCGGGATGCTGCCAATACCGACTAATTTTATTCTTACTTCTTTTGCGAGAATTTCTCTCAGTCTTTTTTGAGTTGCTTTTGTTTCCTGATTTGTTTTGTGGGTCTCTAGTAGGAGTTCAAAATCACTATCTCGATCAACGAGTTGAAATTCTCCGTACTCCAGATTATTGAACTTTTCAATCAGCTGCGAAAGGTGCACCCTTTTTGAATCATTGAGGTCTATAAATTCTGAGGTCCTCCCCATCAAATTCAAAATTGGTAGAGTTCGACCGCACTGGCAGGGTTGATCAATAATTTCACCCACATCGCCCACTTCGTAACGAATAAGGGGATTGTGTGGCTTTTCTAGAGCAGTTACTAGGATCTTACCTGGTTCACCCGGATTATTTGACTCTATCTCTACGTAATTATAGTCCTCAACAATATGATACTGTGAGCCTTGAAGGTATTTACATTGAAAGCCAAGAACGCCTCCGTCATTAGCTCCATAAACGCCTGAAATTCTCTCCACTCCAAATCTAGTTTTAAGATCTTCGTTTTCAGAAGGTGATAAAGGAGACCCTCCATAGACTAGTGTTTCGAAAGAAAAATCAGGTTCAATTAACTTAGCTTGATTAATAAGCGGTATTATAAAGCTTGGAATCCCTTGAATAACATTAAATTTAAATTTTCTCCAAGTGGCTACAAATGACTCCACATCACTGGTCGTCGTAAAGTTAAAATTAAGGGTTCCTAAGTGTGAGTTGATATGATCGAAAGAAACGAACCCACCATAGAGATCGCCTGCGCTGAGGCAATTAGCAACTCGATCTCCAGGTTTAATTCCGATTGCCTTAAATACTCTTACGCTTCGTTCTAAAAGAACTTTCCATTCCTGTTGTGAAAAGACGGTAAACTTTGGTTCTCCCGTTGATCCACTACTTTTGGTAACATAACCAGTGGAATGTTGGGTGAAGTCATTGAATGGTTCTTTTTGAATAGGGGCTTGGTTTAAATTTTTCAAGTTAAGATTATTTGTAAGAGGTCTCGAGTACTCCTCCGGCGTATGTTTAGGGATCTGTTGTTGAAGTTTTGTTAATTTGTCATTTATTATCTCTAGTCGCGTTTTTCTTGGGAGATAATCATTAATATCTACTTCACCAGACATATCATCCAATCGGAAGTGGCAGAGTTTCATGAGCTGTGGCAAATCATATGCACCGTCGTGGGGATCATCAACTTCACCAAATGACATCTTCCCAAGATCAAGTACTCTTAGTGCTCCTGCATTTACGAGTTTCTGACTGATTTCTGCCGCCTCGCTAGCTGCACAGGAGACCCCAACTGTTTGTATATAGCCATTCAGTTTATAGATCTGATCACATACTTGATCAACAGTTTCAAATGGACTTAATCTCAATGTGCGATGAAGAGGAGAGGGTTCAGGACTCATATCTTCGGTATAAATCAATGTATATTTTAAATTATTGCTAGATGCTTTGAGATATCCTTTGTCTTGTGACTGTTCTACAAGAGCTAAGCTTTTCCACTTTTGTATCTCTACAGCTGTTTGAAAGTCGACCGAACCTGCGGGGAGCTCCAAACTTATTTCTTCTAAGGAGTCACCTAACACATCAATGAACTTTTTGTGGTCGATCTGCTGATCCACATAAATAAATTGTGGTGCTGTGCATGCGGATTGGTCCCATGTAGAGATCTCCAAGGCAATTCTATCGGCAATAGTCTTCATGCCTATCTTTTCAACGCCAGCTTTAGTTACAATACCAAAACTCAGTTTCGGGCCAAATCCGATGATGCGAGTTCTGGCTGGTAATTGATTTCTGTAGGCTTGAATTGCTTTCTCGCCACCCCAAACGACAACCCCGTCGCAGTAGCTCTTGAAAGTCTTTAAAGTGTCTTGCTCTGATGAAGGTATGCTAAGAGCGCAGATTTTATCGGCGATAATGTTATTTGTATCAACTTCTGCCAAGGACTCAAGAAACTCATGAACAAAGCTTGTCTTGCCAGCAGCGAGTTTCAAAATATTTACATTAGAAGTCAGAAGGCCCTCAAGTAGACTACTCAAAGCGCCGAGAAAACCATTTCCTGCCAGGACATGAAAAAGTAGGCCCAGGGGCTGCCACTGCAAAAGCGTCGGTGAATGCTCCTGAACTTTAAAACCTCGGTTTCTAGGAATATCACCAAGTTCGGTTATTACTTTTTTGTTCAAGACTTCAGTGTTCAGAATTAAAGCGACTCTGCTTAACCCCAGCTCTACCATCTCTTCTGAAAAGTTGAGCTCATCTTGGAGTACTTTCTTTAGTCGAACTCGTCTTTCATAAGTTGGGTCTGACCACAAAACTTGCAACTTATCTAACACATCATAGATCTCACTCAAAGAGTGTTCTTTTAATTTTCGGACTTTTATAAAGCCAGTTTCACAAATCTCTTGAGCAAGCTCTGAACTTATTCTGTCTTGTTCAATGAATTCCCCAAAAACATAGTGTTTCATAGTGACCTCTTAACAATTTCGTCAGCATGAATCGCGCAACCTTTGTTTTTAGACAGACCGGCTCGGCCGGAAATTTCAAAACTAGGAGAGGACCAGCCACAAGGGCATGGATCACTATGTATTCTACCCATGTCAGTAGTTAATATCGATAAATTTGGCATCATGGTATTGTAGGGTGTGATGAGTTTGAGTAAACCAAATTCTCCATCACTTAAAGGTTTGAGATTAACTGGTTCAACGACGACCACTCGACAAAATGCAGGAACATGGAGTCGATGATGAGAGCACTGCCAATAAGGAGCTCCATGTTCAGCCATCCCAAAGCCATCGCGAATATTCTGAATGGGAATTCCTAGCCTTTGCGATGCCTGTTCTTGAAAAACTTCGCGAGTGACCTTTTTGTCTTCGGCAGCTTTCCATCCGCCAGTTGTAAAGACAAAACTGTTGTTAGGCATCTTAAGCCAGGCATTTTGATTTAAAAAGTCAATGAACTCATAGATGAAGCCCGTTATTCCGAGAATCCTTACTGGGAGGCCGCTTTTTTGATATTCGATTAGGATTTCATAAACTCGCTTCTTGTCGAACTCCCAATCACCTGACTCATTTTGATTAATCGCATATTCCACCTTGTGAGGGGGGGCGAACTGAGTTCTATTTTTCGCAGAGAATGCTACACCAAGATCTTTCGCTTGATTGGGATTGTAAACAAAAAGAAGATAGTTGGTCGGTTCGGTACTAACCAGGTTTTCCTGCTCCCATATAGATCGCAACATCGCTTGAGCTCGATCTACAGACTCCTGATTCATCCAGGATTGTGTTTTTAAGCCTGAAGTCCCGCTAGAGGTCATCTTTAAAACAGCATTATCTGGTGAATCACTTAAGAGTAGGTGATTCTTCATAGCAAACACACTGATGGCAGGAAGATTTTTGATATCTTCTTCGGAGCTGATTGAATCGACCGATAGGCTTGAATCATCTAGTAATAATTTAAAAGAAGAATTATTGGCGTAGTGATATTTAGCGGATTCTTTTACCGCTTCAACCATTAGAGCACTTTTCTCAGGGCTCCAGTTAAGGGGATCTTTGATCCGACAAATTTTTTCTATGTTGGAATTTCCATCAGACATTTGCCACATCCTTTTCCGATGTCGAAGCTAAGAAGCTTTGGCTTGTATGTTTTGCCTGATCAAAGAGCAAATAAAAGAAATAAGACGAAATCACTACTACACCTAGGCCTTGGAACTTTGTTAGGGCTTCAGGGCTAAAACTGATTGAAAGCAATCCAAAGACAGCATAGCCAACTGGCGTGAGAAAGGAGACCGTCGCTTTAAGCACTGAAAAGAACCGGCCCTTGAGGTGATCTTTTACATTCAGTTGGAAGTAGGTAACTATACGTACGTTCATCGTTCCAACTGATAGTCCCACTAAGAACAGAGAAATCATATATACCCAAGTATTTACAATGAAACCAGGTATAGTTAGTGAGACTCCAAACAGTGTCGTTAAAAAAGCGGTTGCACCTAGGGCAGTTGTTTTATCAACCAGAATCCGACCCAAATAAGATCCAGCGATTAACCCTAGCCAAATACAGGCTTCATTTAAAGCTAGTAACTGGGAATCCCCTCCTAATGACTTTTGAGTGTAAAGAGGAATTAAAAGTAAGGTAGGAACGGACAAAAAGTTAACCGCGGCGAATCCAAAAAGAATTTTTCGAATCAGGGGAAGCTTTTTAAGAACTTGAATTGAAGTCAGTTGTTCATCATTTTGTTGTTCAGCTTTGAGAGTATTTGGTTCATCAGCGTCTTTTTCTTTGAGTTGTAAACTTGAATCGAGAATAAAGGAACCTAAATAAGCAAGGGCATTGAGGGCAATGATTCCCTCTAAGTCCATCAGGTTTATAAGTAAAGCCCCAAGTACGGCTCCTGCGAAGTAGGCTACAGTTTGTGTCGTGCTTAAAAAGGCAATGGCTGTGGGGACGTCTTTTTCTTCAACAATATGGTTTACTGCCTTTTGCAGGGTGGGCTCAATAAAAGCTTGGCAAGTTGAATAGAAAAAAGTGACAGCTAAAAGAATCAAAAAAAAGTTTGAATTAACAACATAAGAGCCTATCAAGATTAAACTAAGTAAAAACCCAGTTAAGTCAGCTCTCTTTAGTATTTTAATGGGATTTATGGTTTCAACTTTTTTCCCAATATAGTTAACCAAGATCAAACTAGGAAGGGCAGTGAGTATTAAGAAAATTGCCAAGGAAACACCTGGCGAACCCTGATTTTTTTCGATCATCCACCACATACAAGCTATGGCGAACATGCGAGCGCCAACCTGGCTTATGACTTGAGATGACCAAAGTTTTAAGAAGTTTCTTTCTCTGAACAATAACGAATTTGTACCCACATGAGCCTCTAAAGAAAGTTTGAAGATGCCACCTGAGAGCAGGGGCAAATATGTCTCTACAGAGTAGAGAAATCTTCAATAAATGTGCCCAGTTATCTCGATTGAGCTTATCTTTGAGATGGGTGTTCGTGAAATTATTATATGACCAACCCCATTTAGGACTCGAGTGCCTCTTTCAGCTTTGATTCCACTTCTGATGGGTTGAGATTAGGGGCAATTAAAATACATTTTCCTTCAAAGGCCGCCTGCCCCGGGAATGGGCGAATTTTTATAGAATTGTCAGAAAATTTCTCGAAATAGTGAAGTAAATCGTGGGACTCTTTGATTCTGACACAGCCCTTGAGTCTCAAATTCGAGATATATCTTCCAGGATCGCGTTGTGCATCAGAGCGATAATGGTTTCTTGCTTTGGAGCA
>CAZFYV010000145.1:0-8830 GCA_964523195.1 uncultured Pseudobdellovibrionaceae bacterium | reverse complement strand
TGAGGAACAGTTTTCATTGTGAACCGTGACGGCATTACAAAAGACATTACTTTTCCAACAGTTTTCTCTTGTGTTGTCACCGGAGACGTCATCTCAATTTCTTCCGTAGTCACGGGAGCTGTCATTTCGATTTCTTCCGTAGTCACAGGTGCTGTCATCTCAATTTCTTCCGTAGTCACAGGTGCTGTCATCTCAATTTCTTGAGAGTCAGTAACTGGAGAAGTCATCTCAATTTCCGACTGTGCTACGTTGTTACCCGAAATAAAATTAAACAGTCTTCTAAAGGCATCACCTTGAGTCTCACCTTTGCTTTCAAAATATACTGTCTGAGCTACAATATAAGAATCATACTCTCGGATCTCAAACTGACCTTCTTTCTTAAGGAGCTTGTACTCTGGCTGCTCTTCATCACCTGCACTCACAAATGAAGTTGAAAGTAAAACGAGTAATGCTCCAATAATCTTAATAGCTTTCATAATAAGCCTCCAAATTAATGTTCAATATTTTTTGAACACAATAACTTATCGGATGCAATAAGATACTTAAATAGGGTTAAATCTCATCATTTTCAATATCTATAAGATCTCAAATTATTTAATAATTTCGAATATTTAATGGTATTCAAAGAGAATAGAAATTACCCATCAAATAAGGCTTATTTTGATTATATTCACCAATTTTTGAGTAAAAATATCCCTGAACTCATATAGATTTTTCAAGGCCTGCTAAGGCTGATAGAAACTCTTGATTAAGGCCCTCATCCTTAATTCCTTCGTCATCGGAAAAATTGTCATAAAAGGACGGAAGCGAAAATGACCCCGTAACAACGGCTCCGTATCTCGGGAAAGAGTTTAAGGCACTCTCAAGAACTCCCTTACCACCTCTTTTTCCGGGAGATGTTGCCATAAGAACCATTGCTTTTCCTTTCATAAAATCCTTATTAGATCTTGAGGACCAATCAATTAGATTCTTGAAAGCAACAGAATATGAACCATTGTGTTCAGCCATAGAAATAACAACTGCCGAAGCAGATTCAAATATCCTTAAAAATTCCTCAATCGGTTGAGGAATTCCGCTCGATTCCTCTCTATCGATCGAATAAATCGGAGCTTCAAAGTCATTCAAGTCGATAACTTGAGATTCATGGTTTATTCTCTTTGATGCCAGGGTGACTAGCTTTTTATTAATCGATTTTGAACTATTACTACCTGCAAACAAAAGAACCTTACTCACAATTTTTTTCCCCATAAATATCTAAATCAGCTAACTGATAACACTTCTCTCTAAAATACCTAGTTACTTTTTTCGAATCTTCTGCAAACGACAACTGATTTACTCGAAAAGGTTCTCCTATTCTGAGTCCAATTTCGCTATCAATCAGTTTAATGTTTTCTCTCAAAAGTGACCCAAGTCTTAATGTCATACTCAGTTGACTTGCAATTTGAAACATCGGACCACAACCACCATCGATAAACATGGGCTGAACCTCACAATCAAATTCTCGAGCCCATTTTGCAGCCGTTGGTTGCCACTCAAAATCACAGTTGGTTTTCCATAAAGGTCTTCTCGTAGAAACAGCTCCCGCGGGGAATATTACCCCAATTCCTCCGCTCTTTAGATGCCTTTTAAATGACTTGATCGTATTTTTGTTGGTTATCCTAGCCTCTTTTGATCCGTTAAAACTGATTGGCAAAAAGAAGTCTGAGAATATAGAAATATCAGAAACTCCTTGGTGTGCCATAACTTTTAGATCTGATCTTACCTTTTTGATCATCGCTGCCACTACGATACCATCAACAATTCCGAACGGATGATTACCTACTATGAGAACAGGTCCTTCCGAGGGAATTAAATCTAAACTCCCCTTTCGAATCTGAACTCTAAAGTCGAAAGCAGACAAAATTGCTTCCTCTACTTCAACACCGTTAAGAACCATCTCATAAAGGTCAGTGGCACGAGAATAAAAGCTCTTTTTTACTAGAGCTCTCTCCATCAACTTAATAGCTTTATTTTTAAGAGGCTTATCATATGTCGTCGAGTAGGTGACGTTTTTAAAGTCTTCAGCTATTGCAGAGAAATCCAAGCCTTACCTCACTGTGTTTTTGATTTTTGCTTGATTCCGCTATTTGGTCAAAACATAATCTATGCCCTTAGTAAAATTCGAATATTCATTCGCATAATATTTAGATACTGTTAGAATCTCTATAGGCAAAACTAGTTTCAAGCAGGAGAGATTAAGGATATGGATTTTATAGAGTTTTTAAAAAAGAAAACCGGAATCACTCCTCCTTTACCAGATAGCTATGGAGATTGGCTTGGATATGAAATCGATAGTTTTGATGCTCAAACTTCTGAGGTTTGCACCAAACTGGAGGTAAGAAAGGATCACCTTTCTCCGAGTGGAGCAGTACATGGTGGAGTAATATCAGGTTTTTTAGATTTCACCTGTGGATGCGCAGTGCTTCTAGCTATAGATAAAAACAAGTCCTGCTCTACAGTTGATTTAAACGTTAAATATTTCTATCCATTGGTGGAAGGTGATTTAGTATCCGCCAAAGCAATAGTCCTACACAAAGGGCGAAGTCTCTCCTCCGTTTCTGCATTTCTATACAAAAACGGAGATTATGATAAAATTATGGCAATGGCCTCAGGTACCTTTAATATTTATTCTCCAAAAGTATTTAAGACATAACCCTAATTACATACACCAAGAGAGCTTGTTTTTGCCTTGATTGAAGATAACGTGGATCTCTTTCTTAAGACAGACCAATATCTTGCGCCACCCTTCCAGGACCCTGACCATTTCGCGCTAATATGACTGTCTCTTCCGATCCAACGGTCGAGAATTCGAATTGTACATTCGAGATTTATTTTAGGAATATGCAAATCATTTGATTTGCTGATCGGACATCCATAACCACGAGCACTCTCATATGAAAGTTGTAACAGACCTCTACTAACCACATACTTTCCTCTCGAGTCCGTAAAGCCTTCGCGAAAACTAGCTTGTGGATTAAAGTTACTTTCAAACCGAGACATGGCGGCTATCAAAGAAATCCAAAAATACTTTTTGTTTTTTAAATTTAAATTTGAATATTTCGGACAAAACTGACTTATATCTTTCGGAGTAACGCTCATCAAGTTACCACCAAAAGTATCGAGACCATCAAATACATACTGGTTCCAGTCATCAACATCAGCATGTTTACCCGTCCAATCAAAATAAGGCCAATTGTTTGCACCTAAAGAAGCTTGAGAAAAAACAACAACAAACAGCAGAAATGTAAGCAGTCTAAGAGTTTTCATATCCCCCCCCCTTTTACAAATTAGACTACTACCAAAAGAAAAAATGGAGTCACTTTAGGATTTCTGGTCCTATATTGTTTTCTCGATCTCACAATTTTTGCTGGGACTCCGAGTCTAAGTTTCAGATTTTACCCATGACGCTTGAGTCAAACTGTTTGTATTTGTCACGAACTGCAATTTAGAGTCTACTAAGTGAATCGGAGAAATTTATACGGAGGATTTTAATTGGGTCAGTACATAATTGCCTACTTTGGAGGAGAAAAACCAAGCAGTCCAGAGGAGTCTCAAGCTCATATGGAAAATTTTATGGCATGGACTGGCAGTATGGGAAAGTCCGTCGTTAATCAAGGGACCCCACTTAAAGGTTCGACTCTCGTAACAAGTAGCGGGTCTCAGGAAGACAAAGATACACCTTGGACGGGCTTTTCAGTAATTCAAGCTGACTCTCTTGAAACAGCAATTGAGTTTGCTAAAAAATGTCCTCATCTTAATATCAAGGGAATTCTACGAGTCGCTGAAATCAAAGAACTCGTTTAACTTGAGAATTTAGTTTTTATCGAAACAAATTCGATCTAGAACTTTCAGATCAGGAAGCTGGATGAAAAAGATATTGTTTTTATGTACTGGAAATTCTTGTCGCTCTCAGATGGCTGAAGGATTTGGAAAACATCTGCTTGGTGCAGACTATGAAGTTTACTCTGCGGGTACAAAAACCCATGGCTTGAATCCCAACGCGGTTAAAGTCATGTCTGAAATAGGTATCGATATCTCAACTCACAAATCTAAAACTACGAGCGATATTCCTGGTGACATGGACCTTGTGGTTACTGTGTGCTCTGACGCTGATGAAAACTGCCCGTACTTTCCTGCTGCAAGGATTGTACATAGAGGATTTGATGATCCTCCGCGTGAAACTGTAGATTTTAAAGACGAAGATCAAATACTTGAAGTCTATAGAAGAGTCCGTGATGAAATAAAGGACTTTGTATCTAACTTAAAAAGTGAACTTAAGATCTAAAACTGCATAATTGAACCAACTAAAAGCAACGACAGTTTCGTTGTCAGCTCCACCTTCTAAACTTCTAAAGCCCAAACCAACTTGTAATGAATCTGCAAACTCTCTCCTAAACTTAATCGCACCATCGACAGCTCTCCCCTGAGAAGCAGCTGCAAAGTCTGTTTCAAAAACAAAGTGAAACCCCTTAGACAACTCCCATTGGGTTGCAAAATACAATAGTGGTACAAATCCTACATTAGTATTTGTTTCAGTTAACCCATTTTGTGAAAGCTGAATCTTCGCATCTCGAATTTTTCCAGTGAAACCTATTTGGAAATTCTCCGAAAGCTTATAAATATAACCTAAACGGTATGAGTTGAACTTGTACGAGACATCAATATCCTGAGCAGACGAAAAAGTACTATCTTTAAAACGAATATCAATTTCACTCGCACCGCTTACATCGATTTCAAAAGGAGCATAAACGAATCTAAACCAATGATTATCAAAATACTTAACCACTGTTTCTACACGATAATGGAAAAAAGGACCTTTATCGAAAGTATCAAAATCTAGAGTGTCTCCGGTATCAGGAGGGATTCTTGTGTCGTTCCTGTTTTGCCACACATAACCAGCTTCCAACATTAAATCAACAGCCGCTATACCTTGAAAACTCACCAAACTCAGAAATAAAAAAACAACTACTTTAATCACTACTGTTCCTTGATTTTTCAATACCTACTAAGGCCAATTTAGTATCTTCACCCCAATAATAATTCCCTAAAGCTCCTGTAGACTGTATCACGCGATGACAGGGAATCAAATACCCAATTGGATTCGCTCCAACTGCTGTACCTACGGCTCTCAGTGCTCGAGGGTTCTTAATATTTTTTGCGATTTTGGAATAAGTAACTACTCCACCTTCAGGTATTTGCAAGAGAGCTTTCCAAACTTTGATTTGAAAAGGCGTTCCTTTCAAGAGAAGATTTAACTCTCCTCTTAGCTCACCCTTCATTCGAGCACAAACCTCTTCACCCACTGTCCTTATATGTGAATCACTATACCTAACTGAAGCGTTTGCCCATCTTTCAGAAATCAAATCTATTGCTGTCGACTTCGATACCGACCCAGGAAAGAACAGGTTTGTAATTCCTCGGGAATTTACTCCCGCCAATGCTGGGCCAATTGGCGTTTTAAATCGACCACAAACTATTTCCATCCCTTTGCCAGCACTTTTATATTCTCCCGGAGTAACAGATTCTATTTTCATAAAAAGATCATGAAGCCTTGAAGGGCTTGAGTAACCCAATTTGTAACTAGTATTTAGAACTGATTCACCACGATCTAACAACTTCTTTGCACTCACTAAATTCACAGAATGCATAAAATCCTTAGGAGACACTCCAACGTGAAAACTAAATTCTCGCCTGAAATTCGACTCACTCATATTCACGTGCCTTGCGACATCTAACACAGACGGCTGAGAGTCTGCTTGATCGACTAAGTAAAATATCGCTTTTTTAATTCTATCCACTTTTTCTTCCCTATCGCCATTGGGTTATCCTACGATTTAGACAAATTGACCACCCGAAATCGACCAAATTTTACCTATATATCGAGCCACCTCCAATTTAAGGGATTTCAAATTGAATTTTAACGAATATAGCTATAATTGAAACTATGTCCTTGAGTATACGCCCAATGAAGCCTGATGAGATCCCTTTGATGGTGGAATACTTTCATTCTTTAGAAGACAGTAATTACCAACTCATGGGAATAGACCCGGCTAAACTCCCCAGCCAATCTGAATGGATTAATCTACTCAGCCAGGATTTTGAACGCCCCATAGATAAAAGAAACTTTTTCTATGTCGTCTGGCTAGATAAAGAAAGTATAGTTGGACATTCAAACATCAACGAGATTACCTATGGTGATTGGGCAAAGGTACACCTACATATTTGGGACCCTAGCTTTAGGCGGCAAGGATCTGGATTAAAACTATTCAAAGAATCTCTCAAAATGTACTTTTGTGAATTTAAATTGAAAAAAATTATTTGCGAACCTCACGCAATCAATCCAGCTCCTAATAAGCTTTTACATAAAATTGGTTTTCATTTTCAGGAAACCTGTCAAACTACTCCTGGATGGATTAATTTTGAACAAAAGATCAATCGTTTCTTTTTAACTGTGGATGATCTTAAAAAACTCTGAAGAGGTATCAAATGTCAGATAAAAAGTTAGTCTGGAGCGATAAAGATGGAGACCTTAGAAAATCTTCGAATCAGAGCAATGATCAGTCCGTAGACCAGAGTAAAATTCTTCTCCTAGTAAGAAGACTCACATCTGGAAAAGGCCGGACAGTAATTGAGATAAAAGGACTTCCGCAGAATAAGAACTGGAATAAAAAACTAGCCAAGGACTTAAAAAAGAAACTTGGAGTTGGGGGAGCATACAAACAGGACTATATCGAAATTCACGGAGAAAAATTGTCTGAAGTCACAGATTTTCTAGATTCTAGTTCAATCAAATGGAAACAAACTGGAGGCTAGGCACAGTCGACACAGTTTAACGATTCAGGCCGAACCTTCAACCTTTTGAACGGAATAGATTCCTCACATTTCATACAAAGACCATATGAGTTAGCTTCTAATCTTTGAAGAGCACTATCAATTAACTTCAATCGAGATCGAATTCTATCTACACTAGCAGCATGCATTTGTTGCTGTTGGATAGCATCTATTCTAGAAACTCTCCCAACAGCTTGTTGATCCAATGTTACCGGCTGACTTCCTTCTTCAGCAAGCTTTAAGTCTTCTTGAAGTTTCAACCTTAGGTTTGATAAATCAATTCCAAGTTCTTTGATTTGCGAGTCAGTTAATTCCATGGGTAAAAAGTAACAAATAAGAAATACTAATCAAGCTAAGTCCCACAAAAAGTATTTTGAACTCTTTGGTCTTTTTTAGGTATCTCTTGAAGAAATTCAGCTCCAGTTTGGTGAGTGAACGGTGATTTAATGATTTCTAACACCTTGTGAAAAAGCTCGTCGTTTCCTTTAATAGAGTTTTCAATAATCTCTTCTATCACATGATTTCTTGGAATATAAAGCGGGTTAATATCATTCATTTGAGAACTAATAGCTTTCAAATCAGCCCCTTGCCTTTCGACCCTTTCTTTCCATTGCTTCCAAAAACCTTCGAATCCCTCAACACGATCCAGCTCCGGAGATTTTTTATCATTGTTCAGTGACTCAGAAAGGCTTCGAAAACTAGCTGTATAGTCCAGCTCATTTTCTTGAAGTATGTTGAGCCAAGTGTTCACTAACTCACCATCCTTCTCTTCAATATCGTACAAGCCTATCTTTTGACGCATTCTATTCATCCATTTAATCTCAAAATCTTTTGGAAACTCCTCCAAAGTTTCTTGAAATCTCTTTTTGACCTTTTCGTTTTCGTAGTCCATCAACAAAAGTAAACATTCTGCTAATCGACCCATATTCCATAGCGCGATATTTGCCTGATTTCCATAGGCGTAACGGCCCCTTCGATCAATATAACTAAAAACTTTGTCAATTTTAAACTCATCCATAAAGGCACAAGGCCCATAGTCAATTGTCAGACCTGCAATCGAACAGTTGTCAGTATTCATCACACCATGAATAAAGCCTAAATCCATCCAGTGAGCCGTTAGGGAACTCGTCTGGTTCATTACTTCTTTTAAAAACCTCAAAGGTAGATCCGCATCTCTTTCAAGCTTTGGGTAATAGCGGTCGACACAATAATCCAATAACAACTTAAGATTATCTGTATCTGACCTTGCAGCAAAATACTCAAAGGTTCCTACTCTGATATGACTAGAGCTGACTCGAGTGAAAACACCCCCTGGCAACTCTTCCTCTCGAAAAACATTTTCTCCGGTTCTGACAGCACAGAGAGCTCTAGTTGTAGGCACACCAAGGTGGTACATTGCCTCGCTAACTATATACTCTCGAAGAACGGGCCCAAGAGAAGAGCGACCATCTCCATTTCTAGAAAACGGAGTTGGCCCAGAACCTTTCAATTGAATATCATAGTTGCGTCCATCCTGAGCTATGACTTCACCCAAAAGTAAGGCTCTGCCATCTCCAAGTTGAGGAACAAAATGTCCAAACTGATGTCCGGCATAGGCCATAGCTACAGGTCGTGAGCCTTCAAGAGTTTTGTTACCTGAAAACGTATTCACAATTTCTTGCTCGTCAGACTCGAGATCAAATGAAATATTTAAACTATTGGCTAATTCACTGTTAAACGCAATTAATGATGGACCTTCTACCGAGGCCGGTGTCACTTCTTCATAGAACTGTCTTGGTAAATTTAAAAAACTAGTTTGAAATTCTATCTTCATTTCTTTTTCTTCTAATAATTATTCTCTTTATTAGTAGTTCGAAAATTTCCATCAATATTTGCAGACATCCAGGTGAATGCACTCCATACCGCCTGATTTTGCGCCATATCTTCAGGCTTAATTTTGTCAAATGTATCATCACTGGTA
>CAZFYV010000144.1:0-8837 GCA_964523195.1 uncultured Pseudobdellovibrionaceae bacterium | reverse complement strand
AATCGTTTGAGTGATATCGCGCCCTCCAGAGGTCCCAGCACCACAAGCTCCCAAGGCAGGGTTAAAACACCAATTCGCTGGATTCGATCCTCGAGTTATTCGAAAGGTCACTTGAAATTGAGCGGAGACAACCATATCTCCCGCAACAGCGGTTCGAACCACCGGTCTTCTTACACCAGGGGCCAGACCTTTAATTCGAGCCGCCGGCACATTAAGTCCAACAATTCGAGGTATTCGAGTGGCCCCAGCGGTCGTCAAATTTATGTTAAAAGCGTTCGCACCATTATTGCCTCCACCCTGAGTGTATATCCACATGGCGCCACTAGTTGGGTCGTTAGGCTCTTGATATACTAACGCCGCGGGAGAAGCTTCTGACAAATTTCCAGCTAAGTTGGTTTCGCGATTAAAAACGGCTACCACATTTCGAGCACCACCGTTTCCATTAAAGTTTCCTGATCTTAATTCACCCTGAACTCTATCACCAGCAAGGGCCGCATCCCCAGCACCATTAATTCCTGCCGCACCTGTATACCTAAGATCCATGGCATTGGCTAAGGCCGATTTAATATTATAGGTTGCGATTGTAATATCAGATTGGGCGTTCATTGAGTTAATAGATTGGAAGAAATAATTGATCGTAAGATTTACGATCGAGGCCCCGGCAAGGGTCAAAATACCACTGATGGCAGAAGTCACCATCACTTCGATCAGTGTGATCCCTTTTTCATTTTGCAGAAGTTTTTTACCCACGAGTCCCCCTCAAACGAACAACCCTAACATTGTATCATTATCGGTTTTTATTACGTATTTTGTGAGTCGCTCTTCTCATACTGAGACATACAATTAGACTTGTTTTTATGATAAGTCTTGGAAACCAAAAAAGGCTCCTGGAGGGAGCCTTTGATTTACTTTATTTAAGGTCGAGTTAGTTCTGTTGTCGAAAACTATCCACAATAGCAGGAGAGGCCCCGCCATCACTTGAAATATAGCATCCTCCATTTTGAAAGGCCTCTTCAATATTTAGTCCTCTACAACTCACATCAACAATTTGCTCGAAAGCTTCGCACCCAGCATCGGCGCGATCCAGGTTTGACAATCCTTCATTGCTACAAATTTCTGGAGTCCATCTCTCTAGATCTGCAATCTTCGGCTCAGTTGCGCCTTCAACTCCTAACCCTCTCTGCAAACATCTCCAGTATTCCTTTGGATCGTCCTTCGAGCAGTCCTGTTCATCAATGGCTTCTTTAGCATTTGAGACTGCACGAGTCCTTAAAACACTAGCCATATTAATTTCTACACAGGCATTGAGATCAGCCTGACTCGCACCAGACCTATAAAGTCCTCTGCAATTAACAGGTAGCCCTGCCAACTGAACTCTTACACACTCATTAATTTCTTGTTGAGAAGCGCCACCTAAATGTCTACAGCCAACTGGCATTCCAGCGGTTTGTATACAAGCATTAATATCCGCTTGGCTGGCCCCTGATCGAACAAGACCTCTACATCCTACTGGAGTTCCTGCCAATCGAGTACGAATACAATCATTGAGTTGCTGTTGAGTTCCTCCATTTACGAGATGTCGACACCCCACCGGAACTCCTGCAAACTGACTCGGATCTCCAGTGTTAATTGACCCCGTATCTGATGTGAAAAATTCAGGTATATCCTCACCTACGGGAGCATAACGCCTCTCCTGGGAGCCGCCTCCAGCAATAGAATGAATAGAAAATAAAACGAAAATTAGTCCTAATAGAAATGAATAAAATAATTTAAATTTTTGTCTCCCAAGACCTATCAACATAGGTAACTCCTTTTGTGCTCAGTAATTAACCCTCGTGGAATTAAATAAGAGCAAAAATGATGAGAGCCAAAATTGGTCCTACACCTGTTAACTTTTAGTACAGGTCTCATATTGATACAGGAATAAAACAGCTACAGAAATTGTTAGTCAGATGAAAAAACAAACTACAATTCTTTGAAAATGAATATCATCTAGCTTTTTTTAGCAGTAAGTCTTTTGCGCTCCAAACGCTGTTTTCTTCGAAACTTCGCACGCTCATGGCGCTCTTTTTCAAGGTCAGTTTCGAGAATCAATGGAGGTACTGCTCGAGGCTTTCCCATTGAATCAAGGCTTACAAAAGTCGTATAGGCGGAAACTGCATGGAAATGCTCACCCGTTGTTGGGTTTTCAGCATCAACACGAACACCACATTCCATGGAAGTTCGTCCTACAAAATTTATTGAAGCATTTAGATTAACAACCCATCCGAGTTTGATGGGATTTATGAAGTGAAGATCGTCCACCGATGCTGTGACCACTGGACTCTGGCTGTGTCTCTGAGCGCAAATGGCCGAGGCAATATCTATCCAAGACATTACCACCCCACCAAATATGTTCCCAAGAGCGTTCGTATGGGTCGGAAGGACCAGCTCAGTCATCGTCACTTTTGATGCTGAAACTGACTTTCCTTCCACCACACCAACCTAAGAACTAATACTTGTTTTACATTCCGAAAGCGCCAACGCCTGGACCACCGTTACCAGTGTTTCCAGAACCCATGTCACCATCTCTGCGAATTGCGTTACCTACGGTAGCGTTACCCGCTGGAATAGTGTCAATTGAGTTGTTCTGCGTTTCAGTATTAGCCACTGGTCTTTGAGCCTCAGACTCAATGAATCCCATGTGAGGTAGACACCACACGATGAGTTGAGCGCGCGACTTAACCGACATCTTCTTATAGATGTTAGTCAGGTGAAACTTCACCGTTTTTTCAGTGACGAACAACTGGTTAGCAACTTCCTTGTTTGAAAGACCTTTAGACACGAGTTCCGCGACTTCGGCCTCACGATTCGACAAACCCTTTTGAATCAGGACATCTCTGAGCATCCTTGCTCCCTCCCCGCTATATGTTCAGTGGCCCTTTGGTTGGGCCTAAAAATTAAAATACCTAGCTGTATAAAAGTCTGACAGCATTATTTCGATGAATCAAATGGAGAATAAAAAGGTTTTATAAAACTAGACCGGATGCCGAAAAGTATTTGTCTGGGGTGACCGATAAACACCTTGTAACCCATGTACGTTAAAGGAGAAGCATAATGTTCCCGGAAAATACTAAATTTCTTGTCGTTGACGATTTTGCCACCATGCGTAAAATTGTTAAGAAAGTCCTAACTCAACTCGGCTATAAAAACATCGAAGAAGCAGACGATGGAAACACAGCCTGGCCGATGATTAAAGAGGCTCATTCTAGCGGAAAGCCTTATGACATCATCATTTCAGACTGGAATATGCCTGGTATGACCGGAGTTGACCTCCTTAAAAACGTTCGTGGAGATGCAAATCTCAAAGAAATGCCGTTTGTAATGGTTACTGCGGAAAGTGAACAGAAAAATATCGTTGAAGCAGTTAAAGCCGGCGTAAGCGATTATATCGTTAAGCCTTTTAATGCTAACACCCTTAAAACTAAACTCGAATCTCTTTACACAAAACACAACGGCCAAGCTGCCTAATTGAAGAAACGTCGCGAATGAGGGGCCAACAATGAGTGCAGCTGAAAAGCTTGGTGGAGGCAATCCACTCTTAGATAAACGCCTGGTCAACGCCTTCGTTGAAGGAATGGTTGAAGTCGTCAAGTCAACGGGAACTGACGTGACTGAAAAGAAACCATTCGTAGAGCCACAGTTTGAACCGAAAGGTCAAATTGCAGGTATGATAGGTATGGTCGCAGGTGATATGCGCGGAACGATTACTATCAGTTTTGATGATTCCGCCGTATTTCATATCCTCGAAAATTGGTTAATGGAACAACACGATCAAATCACTGACGAAGTGGCTGATGCCGTGGGGGAATTAACTAACCAGATTTATGGTAAAGCAAAAACAACTCTGAACGAGTTGGGTTATGGTTTTGAAATGGCAATTCCAACTGTGATTCTAGGTAGCGTAAAAATCAAAAGCTATCACGATGGAGCTACACTAGTTCTTCCATTTGAATCTAAAGGCGGAAACTTCTATATCGAAATCACTGTGGAGAGATAATGTCATCCCCCATACTAGAAGATCATGTGGACGTCGTCATATGCAGTCCCAATGAATCTTTCTGGGGGGATGTTAAGAACTTGTTAAGTGGGTTCTATCCTTACAGACAAACGTGGGTCAATAAAGTCGACGACCTCCTCGAAGTTGAGAATCTAGAAAAAATATTCATAAAAGAACATGGCGAAGAGGAACTATTCAATCCTCTTCTCGCTATTGTAGAAGCCCAAGAAGACACTCAAAAATCAAGTGAATGGGTCCAAGCTTTGAAAATGAGTTACCCACATGTTCCGACACTGGTGATCTTCAAGACCGAAGCTCCTATTGTTCACCAGGTTGTTAAGAAAAATGGAGCATCAAAGACAATGCACTACCCTTACGATGCTGAATTTATCTCAGACATCATTTTAGAGTTAGCTCCAGTAGATTTAGTGGGTGACTCTATACCTGTGTCAGCACTTGTACCGGTAGATTTAGAAGATTTCGAGCCGGACACAGAAATACCATCTGGAATGTATATCAGGCTTCCTGCTAACAACAAAACCCTATGTTTAAGAAAAAAAGACAGCAAAGTGGATGAAAGAACATTAAAAAAGTTTTTAAAATCCCCTTCTCATCGAGTTCTTATCAAGAAGACTGAACTGAAAGCCTTTATGAGTTATGCCCGCGATGTGATGCAGGCTCGAGGAAATCAGGATCTCGTTTCCGCAACGGAGCGTTTTCAAAACACAAAATATAAAATTCAAAACATGATGGCCACATTTCTTGATGAAGACGAACTCGATTACGACGAAGGCAAAAAGATTCTGGAGGACTGTGAGTCCATTCTAGAGGATCTACTCGTTCATAAGAATATCTCTGACGATCGTATTCTTAGGCTACTACGAAGCCATACTGGACATATAAAAACAAACTACAATGATGCCATCAATGTCTGCGCTTACTCTGCAATTTTCGCACAAATTCTTAAATTTGAGCCCGATGAATGCAAAGAAATAGCCCTTGGCGGTCTGTTACACAATATTGGACTTGCTGGAATTCCAACTAAATTTACAACAAAAGCGATAAACGAACTGGAAGAAGAGGATTGGGCTGAATACAAACTCTATCCAAAACGAGCTATATTTATGATCAAACGCCGAAAGGTTCCGCTTCTTGAAATAGCCACAAAGTGTATCGAACAATCAATGGAACGCATAGACGGATCAGGGTTCCCTAAAGGTTATAGCGGAGTGGCTGTCTCGAAATTCTCTAGAGTTGTTAATATTGCCATTGAATTCAACAAACTCACTTCTATGAATAGCAATGGAAAGTTTTATAACCCTCGAGATGCCATTTTTCAGTTAATAAAAGACAATCAAGAAGTGGCATCGCTCGACCTGAGAAACCTGACGGTGCTGGCCAATTATTTCAAAAAACACTACAAAACGGCAGAGGAACGCGACGAGCTGAAACGTCTCGTAGGCTAGCCCACTTTCTTGTTAGATTTTAACTTAATCATTTGTGACTTATCGGTGTAGTCTTCTAGCTCAGGGTTATTCTTCTCATTATCTTTGATAGATGAAATAACCGTTTCCATTCTTTGAATCATCTCTAGAGCTTTCTTTAGTTGCTCAGGATCTTGAGTGGATCGGTACCTTCTTATGGCCCCCTTGGCAATCATCAATGGATTGTTTATCTCATGATTATAAGTAACAGCCAATGCCCTTTTTACCTCTAACCTCTTATCAACTATCAATTGATTTTGAAGTTTTTCAATATCCTTTGATGTCGTCTTTATTTTATTTTCAGAAATCGTATTTAGGTAGGCATAGAGAGCTCCTATAAAAGCTAACATTACAGTACCCAAACTCAGACTCATCATACTGTAAAGTTCACCGGAAGCTTCAACCTGCTTAGCAATAGGGTGGATGTCGTTAACATAGGCTAGAATAGCCGTCAGGCCCAATATAGCGGATACTGCAAAAGAGGCTAATTTACCATTAGCAGTAATCACACAAAAGACTCCAAACAACATACACCAAATCATAATAGGAGAATTAAACTCCCCTGTTGATAACAGTCGAAAGCTTATAACCACAGCAGATATTGGAAAAAACAAATAGAATATGTAAACGATTTTTTTAAGCTTCTTCATCCAATAGATTGTAGACATACAAAGCAATCCAACGAAAAATCCAGGAAAAATGCTCCATGAAAACTCTATTTGCGTGAGTAGTCTCAGCAAGAAAATTAAACTGATGAAAATACCACTCAAAAAGAGCGACATACCAACAAACCGATACTTAATCTTCTGAATCTCACTAATTGGATCTTGAGATTCGAGCAAACTTGCTGGCAAAAATCTATCAAGCAACCTCATTTTATGCCACCTCGTCTTCTGATTCTACTGGTGGATGAGCTTTGACACTTGATCCATTCGACAAAACTAGATCAACACTTTCTCGAATGTTATTTGATATTCCATTGAGCTGTTTTAAGTAGGACTCAATCTGATCTAGCTCGGTTTCACTAACAACCTTTGTTTGGGAAACATACTCCTCCAACTTCGTTTTTAGACTCTGAGTGGGCTCTAAAAACTTTTTATGGTAGGATTTAACCATTTCAAAATAGGCTTCTTTCCGCTCATTCGCCAGTTTTTCAGCTTGAAGTTTTTTGAGCTCAGAAAGTTGCGAAGCTAATCGCTCGATACCTTTTTGTTTTTGCAGACCAATTAAACTCATAAATAGAATACTGACATTTGTGGTAACAAGCGCGACTAAAAAACCAGTGGTATTATTGATTTGATCGACAGGTAAAAATTCATACTGACTATTAAAGAGTATAAGGCCATTGGTTGAGGCCAAAACTCCGAAAGTAATAGCTATCGTAAACCTCGGTGACACTAGAAATGTTGAAATGATGGGTAGAATGGGAACAAACATAAAATAAGCACTCTCGAAACCACCCGTTTGTGAAACTCGAATTGGTAAAATCAAAAGATAAAATAAGGTGTGGTAATAGATACCTATCCGGTAAGTAGAGAATTTTCTAATACCAAATGGCACAGCCACATACCCAATGACCGCTACAAAGGTTAGATAAATAGAGAAATGCTGAATGCCTTCAGTTGTGATTTTCCAAGCTAAAACACTCATCCCCACCAGGACCGAAAGATGGCATGAGGCGATGATAAAACGGTACTTAAAAAGCTCGTTAAACAGCTTCTTACTTTCAAGCGCCGCTTGTTCCGGAATGAAACGGTCTATTAAATAGTTAAATACCATCAATTCTTTAACGGCACATAGCCTGGATTAAAGTAGTGGGGGCGCAATATATTGTGGAATTTTTATTACTAATAAAATTGAGTTAAGAATTTGAACCCATGGCACTGGTCGCCTTTTCTCTCAGCTCATCTAACCTATTGAGTGCCTCTAATGGAGTCGTCCTAGTTATTTCAATTTGAGATAACTCTTTTAAAAGAGCCATTTTTTCCTTAGAAAAAGAGTCCTCTTCTAAGGCATCTAAAAAGTGAAGCTGATGATCAGTCTGTTCTGGGGATTTAGCTGAGATCTTAGAGCTGACTGTAACGCCACTTTGACTCTCCAAACCGTTCAACAAAGTTTCCGCCCGACGTGTAACTCTCGAAGGCAACCCCGCAAGCTCAGCCACATGAACACCATAAGAACGATTAGCAGGTCCCGACTTCAAAAGGTGTAAAAATTCGATAGGATCACTCGAATCATCAATAGCCATATGAGCATTTCCAACGTTTTCGTAAGAAGTCTCAAGTTCAGTTAACTCGTGATAGTGAGTCGCAAACAAAGAAGTGCACTTGATTTCCTTTAAAATGTCTTCAAGAATCGCTTGAGCCAAAGCCATACCATCATAGGTAGATGTTCCGCGACCAATCTCATCCATCACGACAAGAGTTTGAGGAGTTGCTCCTTTAAGTAACTCAGCCGTTTCGGTCATCTCAACCATAAAAGTGGATAAACCCTCTGAAAGCGAATCACTCGCACCTATTCGAGTATAAATTTTATCGAATAAGGGTAACTTCGCTTGGCTTGCAGGAACAAATGAACCTATTTGTGCCAATATTGCTGTCAACGCAACCTGCCTCATCAAAGTACTCTTTCCCGCCATATTTGGACCTGTCAGCAAGATACAATGACCTGCTTCTAAACGAATGTTATTTGCGACAAACTGACTGCCAAGGGCCATTTCAACAACTGGATGCCTTGAAGACTCCAATTCCATTCTAGACTCATCGAAGGTAGGTCGAACATAACTGTTTTCGATTGAAAGCCAAGCCAATGATGTGATTACATCGAGCTCCGCCCAAACATGACTTAGCTCTATTAAGGCCGTACTGTGATTGAGTATCTCTTCTTTCAACTGCTCAAAATATAGCTTTTCAAGCTCCTCACGTTTCGATCTTGCACTTAAGACTTTCTTTTCTAATTCCTGGAGTTCATCCGTCGAATAGCGCTCAGCATTTGTTAGTGTTTGTTTTCGCAAGTACCTTTCATTGGGAACTTTACTCTTATGAGCATTGGTGACTTCGATATAGTATCCAAATACTTGGTTATAACGAACTTTGAGACTAGGAATTCCGGTTATGTCCCTCTCACGTTCCTCAAGTTCCGTCACTTTTTTCTGACTTTCTGTAGCCCAATCAATGAGTTCATCTAGCTGTGGGCAAAAACCTTTTCGAATCACATCTCCTTTGTTCAAAGCAACAGGAGGCTCATCTACGAGGGTCTTCGTGATTCTTGAAACTAGAGACATCGCTTCTGTTAACGACGCCCTCTCAGTATCT
>CAZFYV010000143.1:0-8884 GCA_964523195.1 uncultured Pseudobdellovibrionaceae bacterium | reverse complement strand
GAACCATCTTTTTTTGAAAAGAAGGGAAAGTTAGAATGGCCAGTTGATGGTAGGATCATACAAGATTTTGGAATCGTTACCGATGCGGAAATTCACACAAGGATGAGTCACAAGGGATTATTTTTCTCAGCAATTCCGGGCAGCCAGGTTAAGGCTGTTTCAAGAGGAAAGGTTAAGTTTGCGGGATTCCTTCAAGGTTCTGGAAAAACTATCATTGTTGATCACGGGAATAGTTATTACACCGTGTATAGTAATTTGAAAAAGCTTTTAGTTAAAGAGGGTGAAACCGTAAATAGTCTTAGTCATCTCGGCTTTACTGGGTTGGGTAATGGACGTTTTTCCGCAGGACTGTATTTTGAGTTAAGACATTTCTCCGAGCCAATTGATCCACAAAAGTGGCTTCAATCAGATGGGGTTCGCAGTATAAGAGCACAAAATGACTCTACATTAGAGAGTAAAGAGGAGATTTAGGTGAAAAAGTTTTTAATATTTTTCATGGGCTTGTTTGTTGTTTCGTCAGTTGTCGTCGTTTCGTTTGCAAAGACTGATCGATACACCGAGCTCCAGATTTTCGCCAAAGTTCTAAATATCGTTCAAAAATACTATGTAGATGAAGTGGATACAAAAAAGCTTCTTCAAGGTGCTATAAAGGGAATGTTACAAGAGCTAGATCCCCATACTAACTACCTTGCTCCAAAGATATACAAAGAATTTGAGTCAGAGACTTCTGGAGAGTTTGGTGGACTCGGAATTGAAATCACAGTTCAAGATGGTGTTCTGACAGTTATCAGTCCCATTGAAGATACTCCAGCTTGGAAAGCGGGATTGAAGGCTGGAGATAAGATAGTGGAGATCAATGGTGAATCAACAAAAGGATTGAGTCTCGCTGAGGCAGCCCAAAAAATGCGTGGTAAGCGTGGTAAAGAAGTAAAGCTTGGTATTATCCGCGAAGGCCTAAAAAAGCCGAAGGTGTATACGATTAAACGCGGACGAGTAAAAGTGAAGTCAGTAAAGTATACTGAGCTCGATTCAGGATATGCCTATGTGAGAATCACGAGCTTTATTGAAAACTCCGCTAGGGACTTACGAAAATATATTGAGAAACACGAAAAGAAAAATAAAGGGACTAAAGGACTCATCATTGATTTAAGAAGAAACCCTGGAGGTCTTTTAGATCAAGCCGTTCAAATTAGTGATATGTTTCTAGATAAAGGAACAATCGTAAGTACAATCGGTCGAAATAAAAAAGAGAAGGAAGTTATTTTTGCTAAGAAAGCAGAAGCAAGGTTAGGCTTCCCTATTATTGTCCTTATCAATGAGTTTTCGGCTAGTGCTTCAGAAATTTTAGCGGGAGCACTCAGAGATAATGGAAGAGCTCTTGTAATGGGGCGACGAAGTTTTGGTAAAGGATCTGTCCAGTCAGTTGTAAAGCTTGGAGATGGATCAGGTCTTAAGATGACCGTTGCAAGATACTATACACCTTCTGGTATTTCGATTCAGGCCCAGGGAATCGAGCCAGATATAATCGTCGAAGAGATTGATCCTGACGCCTTTGAAAAAGCTGTTATAAAAAAGCGTGTTCGTCGGGAGGTTGATATTAAGGGGCATCTTGAAGCAGAGAATATCGATGGAGCTAAAAAGATTGATCCAAGTTCTATTCCTTTTTTAAAGATGCGCGAGCGTCTAAAAGCTAAAAAGAACTTATCAAAAGCAGAGAGGCTTTTGGCAGGTGATTATCAAGTTCTACAAGCACTTAATTATTTAAGAGCAGTATCTGCAATGGATAACTTTGAAAAGAAAACAACAACTCAGTAGTAAAAATTCAAGTTTAAATTCAAAAAAAGCCTCTCTAGATCCTAGAGAGGCTTTGATTTAACAATTAAATTAGTGATTACTCAGCAGAGGCTTCTTCAGCCGCTTTGTCTTCTGCTTCGTTCATTTTTTGAATCTCATCAGAAGATACGTCTTTGATGCTAGCTTTTCCGATGAGGAAGTCGATGACTTTCTCTTCAGTCACTTGGTGCTCAAGACGTGAAATTCTTTGAGGATCCTTATAGAAGTCTTTTACGCGGTCGATTTCTAAACCAGATTGCTCGGCAAATTCCTGCATCTTCTCATTGAGGTCAGATTCAGAAACTTCAATGTTTTGATCTTTAGCAAGCTTATCCATAAGGAAAGTCGACTTGATCATATGGCGAGCTGTATCTTCGAAATCGTTACCCCATTTATCTTGGTACTCTGCGAACATATCAGGGCTCATACCTTGTTGAGCCATGCGCTGTTGGAAATCTTGAACAAGCGCTTGAGTTTGTTCTTTCAAAAGAGACTTCGGTACTTCAACAGGATTTAATTCAACAAGCTTTTTAACTAGTCTGTTTTTAAGTTCTTCTTTAATTCTTTGACCTTCACGCTTTTCCATATCCTCTTTGATTTTTGTTTTTAGATCATCAAGGCTATCGTATTCACCAAGAGACTTAGCAAAGTCATCAGTGAGCTCTGGAAGAGACTTGTATTTAAGGTCAGTAAGCTTCACTTTGAATTCAACTGGTTTACCAGCAACTTCAGGAGCGTGGTACTCTTCTGGAAAACTCAAAGAAAGAGTTTTTTCTTGATCGACTTTCATACCGACAATGCCTTCTTCGAAACCAGGAATGAAAGAGTTAGATCCCAACTCGAGTTCGTGTCCTTCAGACTTTCCGTTTTCAAGAGGTCCGCCATCAACGAATCCTTCAAAATTAATGATAGCGATATCGCCGTCTTTAGCAGCGCGATCTTCAATAACCGGTTTAGTTTCAGAGCGACTAGTTTGGATTTGTGTGAGTGTTGTTTCAACCTGATCTTCTTTGATCTCAAGTTTCTCACGAACCACATCGAGGCCTTCGTACTGCTTAAGCTCTACTTCAGGTCGAACTTCAAAAGATGCTGAGAAACTAAATGCTGCGCCTTCTTCGATGGAATCGAACTGGATATCGGGCATGCTGATTGGATCCACCTTGTGTTCAGTCAAAGCTTCAACATAGTGCTTCTGAACTAAGTCTTGAATGACGTTCTGCTTAACGCTGTCGCCATACATTCCTCTTATAGCGTCTAGAGGCGCTTTACCTTTACGGAACCCTTTGATTTCAGCTTTCTTTCTGATCTCTTGATAGGCTTTAACGAAGGCGTCTTTGACAGCTGAATCAGGCACTTCAATTGTGAGGCGTCGTTCCAACTCGGAAATGTTCTCCAAATTCGATTTCATATTTGCTCCTTGAACTTTAAAGCGTTGGAAATATAAGGAAAATCGTTGAAAATCAAGAAAGCCCGGCATTCTATAGGCGACTATGGAGGAATTACACTCTTCTTGAGGAGTAGAGTTTGAATATTGATCAACCCATTGTTTTTGTAACTGGTAAAGGTGGAGTAGGGAAGTCACTTATGGCGGCCTCTATTGCCACTAAATTGGCCAAGACCGGGAAAAAGACCTTGCTGGTAGAGCTGGGTGACGAAAGCTACTATAAGGATGCACTTAGACTCAAAGCGTTAAGCACAGCTCCTCAGAAGACTTCATTTGGTTTTGATATAGCTCAATGGAGTGGGGAAAGTTGCCTGCGGGAATATGTCCTTCACTACATAAAAGTGGAGGGGCTTTATAAGTTGTTTTTTGAAAATAAGGTAATGAGGTCTTTTCTAAATGTGGCACCAGCAGTTAATGAGCTTTCAATTGTTGGAAAATTGACCTCTGGTCTTCGTAAAGTTGGTCCTGAGTTTCATTATGATCACGTAGTTGTGGACGGATATGCCACTGGCCATGCATTAGCTCTATTGCGCGCACCCTTTGGAATGGCTCAAGCTATTGATCGTGGTCCTATGGGAAAAGAAAGCCTAGAAATGCAAGTCTGCCTTAAGAATCCTAGGCAGATTAAGTACGTGATTGTGACCTTGTTAGAAGATCTGCCTGTTTCTGAAAGCGTTGAACTCAACAATGCGATCAAAAATCTCACAGGTATAGAGAGTTCATTGATTATTAATAAATCTCTTTTAGACGGACCAGCTCAAAGTGATTTAGAGTTTGTGATTAAAAATGAAAAAGATGAAGAGCTTATAGAGTTTTCTAAGTTTCTGATGGGTAAGCGTGAACGCCAGCAGAGCTTTGTTGGCCAATTAGAAAAAAACTTTTCAGAGGTCTACTCAGTTCCTTTTCATTTTGAAAGTAATATGGATGTCTTGGTTAAAAATATTGGCGGTAGTTTCTAATGTCCATCAGTAAGCTAGTTGATAACAAGGAAGTTGTGGTATGTGCTGGAAGTGGTGGAGTGGGTAAAACCACTGTATCAGCGTCTATTGCCTACCAAGCTGCTGTTCAGGGGCGCAAAGTACTTGTGTTAACTGTAGATCCTGCAAAAAGATTAGCGACGACTCTAGGTCTCGATCTATCAGGCCATTCGATTGTTAAAGTGGATACTGGGTCTGAAGCCAAAGGCGAATTACACGCAGGGGTTATTGATTCAAAAGTTGTTTTTGATAATTTTGTGAGGCGTTTTGCAAAAGATAAAGAACAAATTGATAAGCTTTTTGAAAACAGCCTATATCAACAGCTATCCACGACCTTAAGTGGTTCACAAGAATTTACTGCATTAGAAAAATTATTTGAAAGTCATGTTTCAAATCAATTTGATTTAATAGTCTTAGATACTCCTCCCACGAAACATGCTCTAGACTTTTTGAATGCTCCACAAGCTATAAGCAATTTATTTCAGGACTCAGTGACTCGCTGGTTTATGAATCCAGACGTTTTTAAAGGTGAAGGCTTTTTTGGAAAGATTTTTTCGAGAGGCACGCGAACGGTCTTGAAGTCCCTAGAGATTCTTACTGGTCCCGACTTTATCGATAACCTCATTAGCTTTTTTGAAAACATCAGATCACTTCAAGGTCAACTTCGTGATCGCAGTAAAGCAGCGGGAAAACTACTTAAAAGTGACAAGACTCATTTTATTCTTGTTACAGGCTTCGATGAGGCGAAGTTTGAAGAAGCTAAATACTTTAGAGAACAGTTAAAGGATCAGAAATATCAGCTTGGTGGGGTTATCATTAATCGAGCATTTCCAGAATGGATTGATAGTGAGGATTTAGATTATGTGGATTCATTTACAAATGAAAAAACTAATCGAGTGAAAGATTATTTTATATCATTTCAAAAGTACTATAGTCATAGATATCATGTATATGAAGATTTCAAATTAAATCTAAAGGGTGAGGTTCCTCTGTATAGAATTCCTGATTTTAATCAGGATATATTTGATCTAGGTGGATTAAAGTCATTGGTGGAACAGGTTAAAGAGTATGAATAAATTTTTGGTTATTTCGTTTTTCACTTTGTTCTTTTTTGGTTGTTCTGTTGTTCCGAAACTAGGGTTGGATAAATGGCTCCCTTATAAAAGGCCGATGGTTAAGGTGGAGCCTGCTATGGGTATTCACTATAGCGAGGCAATTAAAGCTTATAATGCAGGTAAGTGGGGTGTGGCTGCTAAATTGTTTGAAAAGAACGCTGATAGTTTGGGGGTTGGCAAAGCACAAATTGATTCGTTTTATTTTGCGGGTGAGTCAAATATGATGCTTGGTAATTTTGAAAAAGCAGAAACATTTTTTAGGCAAGCTCATCTCGCTGCTCGACTTAAATTTCCTAGAACTGAAGCCCTTGCCCTTTATCGAAAGAGTTATGCACAAGAAGAACAAAACAAAGATTTAGAAGCATTGGCGAGTTTGCAGGATGTTTTTAAAAGAAGGAGTCTTCTACCAAATGAAGTTTCAAAAGCGGAGCTTCCATCAAGAATTGCTGGTATTTATGCGCGTCTAGGGAAGCTCAAGGTGGCGAGTAAGTATTATGAAGAAGCTGAAAATGGCTTACAGAGTCTAAAATCGAATTTGAGAGGCAACTATCCCGACTGGTATACAAAGACATTGTTTTATATGGGGGCTACGAGTTTGGGAGCTCTTAGCGCCGATGAATACGAAGCGCAACTCAAACCTCTAAGATCTTCTCAGAAGTACCTTCTTCAGGCTGTGGAAAATCAAAATGGAAACTGGTCGATACAAGCCTATGAACAAATTTTGAGATCCTATAATAACTTATACCGAGTCATAAGAAGTTTACCCTACGAAGATATAAAAGATCGAGAAAGGGCTAAGAAAGTTCGAAGAGATCGTCAGTCTGATATGGTGATTCAAGCAAAGCTACTTTTAAATGAACTTAGACTCCTAAGGTTGCCAAGAGGCGATTCTCAGTTGAGCTCGAAGCTATTTTCTGAGCTATCCGGCATCGAAGAAAAACTTGATTTGCTATTGTATAAACCAGGGTATGAGTCGGAGCTCACGCCGGCATCAAAATCGCGCCAAAGACCTCTAAAGACCATATCTCCTGACGATAGTCTCGAAAACGATAAATCTAAACTCGATCCAAATCTTTAAGGAAACTAATGAAAACAATCGCTCAAAGATTCTCTAATGGTGTAAGGGTAATTCCCAATGGTTTTAGACTTGTTAAAGATAAAAAAGGTTTAGCCAAATTTATTGTGATTCCTCTTCTTATTAATATCGTTCTTTTAGTTACTGGCCTGGTTTGGGTAACTTCTGAAGTCAGTGGAATAGTTGAAAGTATTATGGGCGGCTTAGAGGGTTGGAATGAGACCCTTTATTCGATTCTAAGTTGGGTGATAAGTATTGGAGTTTGGATCGCTGTTACGGGTGGAGTAATCTTAACTTTGTATCTAACATCGTCTGTTATTGCATCTCCATTTTATTCACTACTTGCTGAACGATCTCTGATGTCTGTAGGTGGCCTTCAAGAAAAGCCTTTTGCTGTTGGTCCATGGATTACTACTTCAATAAAGATGCTCTTAGTTTCTCTTGGTAAGGCAGTGGTGTTGTTGTTTATAACAATTGCCGTTTTTATAGCGAGTTTCATTCCTGTAGTTAATCTGGTCGCTCTGTTTGTGACTTTTATACTTATTGCATTTGACTGTTCCGATTATGTCCTTGAAGCGAAAGAAAAAGGATTAGCCTCTCGATTTAGATTCTTGAAGGCCAATCTGCCTGAATTCTCAGGGGTGGCTTTGTTTTTGGGGGCATTGAGTTTTATCCCTGGCGTTATATTTCTGGCGATTCCCTTTACCATAGCGGGTATGGCTGATCTGGTTCATCAAATTGGTGACGAATCATAGCTATGGGTCTATAAGAACAACAATCTACATTTCGTTTGGGAGCAAATGTGTTTCAAGAAGAATTTCATAAGACGATTATTTCAAAACTAGATCAGATTGGTCCTTGGTTCGAAAAAAGGCGTGCCGGTCTTTTTCTACCTTTTTATGCAAGCTTTGATATGCGTGACTCTGGATTCAAGATCTCAAATGTTGATGCAAATATTTTTCCAGCTGGATTCAATAATATTTGCCAAGTAGATAAGGATAATGCTGTTGATCTGGCAAGGTCTTATATTAATGATCGCTACGGTAGTTTAGAGTTGTCGAATATAGGAATTCTCACAGAAGAGCATACCAATAATCCGTTTTATTGGGAAAATGTGAGGGCGATCCAAGAGATTATCAAAGAAGCAGGTTTTGAAGTTCGCTTAATGATGCCAAAGCAACTAGATACCAATCCTATCAAGGTAGAAACTGTATCCGGATATGCCTTGACTGTTTATCAAGCCGATTTCGAATCTGACTCGGTTAAGGCTGGAGATTTTAAAGCTGATCTCGTAATCAGTAATAATGATTTTTCAATTGCTTATGATGAAAAATTTGATGGTAAAGATTACCGCATGAATCCATCACGACAGCTTGGTTGGTATCAGAGAAAGAAAAGTAATTATTTTGATCAGTATAATAAATTAGCAACTGAGTTTTCGGAATTTCTCGGAATAGATCCTTGGTTGATAACGATTGGCTCGAGACGCTTTCCTGACTTTGATATTAAGTCTGAAGAAAGTCGCAAAGCTCTCAGTGATGTTGTTGATTCTATGATAGCTGAATTAAAAGAAGAGTATTCTAAAAGAGGTATTGATCAAGATCCCGTAGTCTTTATTAAAAATAACTCAGGCACTTATGGTTTAGGAATTCTTCAAGTTAAGTCGGGACAAGAGGTTTTGGATTGGAACAATAAATCTCGAAAGAAGATGAAGGCGGCTAAAGGTGGAAGAGATATTGAAGAGCTAATTATTCAAGAGGGAATTCCAACGGCCATTCAGTCAGATGATTCAACAGCAGAGCCGGCTATATATATGATAGGCTGCTCATTGGCAGGTGGTTTTTTAAGAGCTCACTCTAAAAAGGGGCCCAATGAGAGTCTTAATAGTCCAGGGGCTGTTTATAAAAGGCTCTGTGTTTCTGATCTTGAAATTGATGTTGAGGGAAAGCCTCTTGAGAACGTTTATGGTTGGATTGCCAAGCTTGGAATACTCGCTATTGGTCGAGAAACCCAAGAGATGAAGATAACTTACAAGGATTACAAGCTCTACGAAGGTTGAGATTAAAGAAATCTCAACTTGATCCACTAAAATTCCGATAAACTAACGTAAGCAAGAGTAGGAGGCTTTTTTGGTCAGAAAATACTTCTCTGGAATCGTGACATTATTGGTATGTGCTACTGTCGGATATTTCATGATCGCTGATGTTATTTCAAGTAAAACAGCGCTTGTTAAAGTCAGTGTTGATGACCGTTTTCCTGCTGCTTTTAGAGGTGGAGTTGATCTCAATAAGGTAACTCAACAACCACTCAAGGTCTCTTTTAAAGATCAATTTCTTGAAGGTGCTGTCATTGCAAAGTCTTCAGCCATGACTGAATTGCAGTTTAACCAGTTTATGGAAAAAGATTCTCAAGGAAAAAACTCCCTATCTTGTCTTGTTTA
>CAZFYV010000142.1:0-8934 GCA_964523195.1 uncultured Pseudobdellovibrionaceae bacterium | reverse complement strand
ACTTTGAAAAGTAGAGAGTACTTCTCACCAAAAAGGAAAGAGAAACAACGCTCACCATAGTAACTCCATGAAATAATTGTGGAGAATGCAAAGAGAAATACTGAAACTGAAAGAACATATGGGAACCAAGAAATCTCAGATCCAAAGGCCAATGATGTCAAAGCCGCACCTTGCTTAGCTTGAATTACAGCTTCGTAATCTGGATTGTTGTAGGCACCAGTAATTACAATCACCAAAGCCGTCATCGTACATACGATGATGGTATCAATGAATGGCTCTAGAAGTGCAACAACTCCCTCTTCCACTGGGTGCTTAGTTTTAGCTGTCGAGTGGGCAATGGAAGCTGAACCGATACCGGCTTCGTTAGAAAATGCGGCTCGTTGGAAACCAAAGACTAATACTCCTATAAATCCACCATAGGCGGCATCAGGAGAAAAAGCCTGGGATATAATTGTTCCGAAAGCTGCTGGAATTTCGCCAGTATGAGAAAGGATGATATATAGACAGGCAAGAACGTAAATACCACACATGCTTGGCACAATTGCTTCGGCTACACTTGCGATTCTTTTAATTCCACCAATCAGTACAACAGCAACCATAATTGCCATGATTAAACCGTAAACCCATCTGTAATCTGCAAAGAAGGGAACGGTTTCAGAAATGGCATTCAATGACTGGTTCACCTGGAAGGATGTTCCTCCGCCAAAAGAACCACCAATACACATTAGAGCGAATATTATAGACAAAGTTTTACCAAGTCCGGGTCTTCCAACTTCCGCTAATCCCTTGGCAAGATATTCCATGGGACCACCCATAACATGGCCATCTTCTCTGGTTTCACGATACATTTGTCCAAGTGAGCACTCCACAAATTTGGAAGACATTCCAAGGAAGCCCGCTAAAATCATCCAAAAAGTAGCACCGGGTCCACCGATGGAAACTGCAATGGCGACTCCTGCAATATTTCCCAGTCCAACCGTCGCAGAAAGAGCAGTGGATAGTGCTTCAAAGTGTGAGACTTCCCCTTTGCTATCGGGGTCGTCGTACTTTCCACGAACTAAATCAAGAGCGTGTCTAAAGCCCTTCACATTGACAAAGCCCATTTTGAAAGTAAAAAAGATCGCTCCAATAACTAGCCAAGCGACTGCGAAAGGTAAGCTGACTCCTTCGACCATGCCAAACAGCACGTCAAAGAATAATAAAGTAGCTATAAGACCATTGATATTTCCAAATAACCAATTCAGTTGGTCTGGTAAAACAATTCCAAGTCCAGCTAAGATTAACAATACGCTTGGAAACCCATATCCCAGCACTTTTTTCATCGTTGTATTCTTCATAATATCCCCCGCAGGTGAATGCGCCCCATTTGCTTTTACTACCCCGTTATACGAACTAGGGGTCGATTCGCGTAATGAAAACCAGTTTTGGACCCTGGATCTTCATTATTACTGCACTCTTTTCTGCATCTCGCTTTTTATTAAGAGAGATCTCTCCAGTCACGCCTTGATACTGGTTTATTATAGAAATCTCATTGCGTAGTGACCTTCTAGAAAGTGATCGACTGTTGTTCAGTGCAAAGCTAAGTAGGCCAATAGCATCGTAGGAAAGGGCTGCCATTGCATCGGGTTTATGCCCCTGTGATTCGATAAATTTATCTGTAAATTCAATGGTTTGTGCGTTGTTTTCAAGCCGGCTGTAATGGCTAGAAAAATAGCCGTCAGAAGCAAAGTTAACCCTCTGATTGGTGAGATCTGTGCTTTCCCAACCGTCTCCACCGAGGAGAGGTTTGTTGATGCCATGCTCCTTAAGTTGCTGTGCAATTCGACTCACATCACCGAAAAATCCTGGAATGAATAGTCCGTCAAAATCTTTGTCTTTGAGTTCTATCACTAAATTATCAAAAGTTTTGCTCTGGCTGTCGTAGGTCAGTTGAGCGGCCAATTCCCCATCTAAATTTTTAAACTCTCTCGAAAAAACTTTTGAAAGGTTTTGAGAATAAGAAGAATTAAAATCAGAGAGGATAGCAACCCTTTTGAGCTTCAGCTTATTTTTGGCGAACTCCGCCATGGCTTTACCTTGAAAGGAGTCGGTAAAACAGATTCGAAAAATGAAGTCGCCTAGCTCGGTCACTTCAGGTGATGTAGCTGCAGGGGCGATAAATGGAACTCCATGCTTTTGAGCGAGCTGTGCACCGACGAGGGCTTGATGAGAGTGGCTGTCACCGATAATGGCTATAGCCTTGTGATTATGAATAAGATCTTCCATGGCAGGTCTGATACGCTCGGTTTCACCCATGGTGTCTTGATAGACAATGTGAATTTTTCTGCCACGAATTCCACCGTGTCTATTAATATTTTTAACTGCGAGTTGAATTCCCTTTAAACTAGAAAGTCCAAATTCTGATTGGACTCCAGAAAAGTCACCGTAGGCACCAATAATGATCGCTTGATTCTGCTCTGCGAATTGAGAGTACTGTTGCAGCCCGTAGCCCGCAATAAGGCCGAGAAGCAAAGAAACTAAGCAGTATTTAATATGTGACCACAGATGCAAAAAGTCCCCCAAAATGGAGGGATAGAGCTAACAACTTTTAAAATTGAGGTCAATGCATGCTGGCACTCATTAATTAAGTCGAAAGAATTTGTGCAAGGCGTACCATCGAAAAGTCAGGAGTGGTTTTACCTTTGTTATCCATAATATCTTTATGATTAACAGTGGTGATTTGGTTGTTCTTAATTCCGACCATAACGTCACATTCTCTATTTATCAAAGTATCGACTGCAGCAGCGCCTAGACGAGATGCCAAAACTCTATCTAGAGCTGTAGGGGCACCACCGCGTTGAGTATGACCTAGTATACAAACCTTTGCTTCAAATCCACATTTCTTTCGAATGGCTTCAGCAAGGTCATAAGCTCTGCCTGGTTTTTCTCCCTCTGCAGTGATTAAAATCGAACTCATTTTTCCTCTTTGAATTCCTCTTTTAATATGGTCTATAGCATCATCAACCGTAACAGTGTTTTGCTGAAAGAAGATTTCCTCAGCGCCGCCAGAGAGTCCCGTCCAAGTTGCGATAAATCCGGAGTTTCTTCCCATGACCTCCACAATAAAAAGTCGATCATGACTTGCGGCTGTATCTCGGATTTTGTCAATACTGTGCATGGCCGTGTTTACTGCAGAGTCAAAACCAATGGTGAGATCTGTACCATAAATATCGTTGTCGATAGTGCCGGGGCACCCAACTACAGGAATTTGATGCTCATTCCACAAAAGGTGGGCCCCAGTTAAGGATCCATCACCACCAATGCATACGATTCCATCGATATTATTCTTTTTAATAATTTCAGCAGCTTTTTTTCTTGTATCAGATTGTGTGAATTCGGGAAGGCGTCCTGTTTTAATAACTGTCCCGCCTCGTTGAATAATATTAGCCATCATTCGAGTATTGATTTCTTCGATCTGTCCATTAACAAGCCCTACATACCCGTGGTAAATCGCTTTGACTTTGAGACCTTTGGAAAGTGCATATCGAACCACTGCTCGAACCGCAGCATTCATTCCAGGTGCATCACCACCTGAAGTCATAACACCAATGGTTTTGAAGTTATCTGCTTTAAATTTTGCCATTTAATTGCGACCCTTCCGTCTCGATATCTACTGGAACCAGCTTCTCAAGGCGTTCAATACTTTTTTCAAGATAGATTTTTACTCCGTCTGTTTGGACTTGTTCGTTCATTTCTTTATACTTCTTTAATGTATCTTCTGGATTGCGATACAAGCTTTCAAAAATCTCTAAAGCTTCACAGCAGAGTTGTCTTTCTCCAACACTATTATCGTCTTGAATAAATGCATAAAAAGACTCTGATAAAACTTTAAATGGAGTTAAATCGGTGGCTTTTAGTTTTTCCTCAGTTTTAATAGGTGCGATTGGTTCAATTTTTTTACAAAAGTCTTGAATCCAAGTGATCACTCGAGCTCTATTTGAAATCTGTTTTGCTTGCAGAGCAACAGATAGGCAGAGTAGGGGTTTGGTAAATCCGTGCTTTTCTACATAAGAGACTGGTAAATTACGTTTATGAAGTCGCTCTTTAAAGTCTCTTTCTACCGAACTGAGTTTGTCGATTGAAGCCTCAACGTTCTCCATGATTGTGTCAGCGTAGAGTATGCTTAAAAACTTTTCGTAGAGATCTACATTAAAATCCTCTTTTTGATTACGGTAGTAGCCACTCACGTTAAGTAAAATATCTGAAAGTAATGGATCTTGAGAGTTCCAGTTTTTAATTACAAACTCCTGGCATTCGGGGGTCATTAGAGGGCGAACTAAATCTTTTCCAAAGTCTTCGACCATGCCTTCATCAATAATGAACTGAATCAGAGGAAGGGCGTCAGGCCCCTTAAGCGGAGACAGCATTCTCTTTAGTATTTCGGAATCTTTATGTTCTTTCGCAAAGTTTAGAAGTGGCTCTATAAGGTCACTAGAGATCTTCCTTAAAAGAAATCTGACGATTTCTGATCTCTTTTCCCCTTCAATGAGATGAAGGCTCATAGCAGCGGGGTAGCGAAGCTCTTCGTCGAATGGAATTTTTAGATTTTCCATGAGTTCTTTTCTGGATTCGTCGGAGCCTTCAAGCAGGCGTCTCGCTCTTAATGTCATTCCCATGGGAACCTCTTTCTGCCTAGTAACTTATTCTATGGGGCAAGGGTGAGAACTCAAAGGTGTGACCGGATGAGTAATAAACTATTTATGTTTTAGAAATGAGAATTGGTCATAAAAAAAGGATCTCAGAGGAGATCCTTTTCACAGCCGTATAAGGCTTAAAACGAATAATTAGGAAGAAGTCAATTAGCGGATCATATCCTTGAACTCAGAACCGGGACGGAACTTAGGATACCAAGCTGCTGGTATTTTAATTTCTTTTCCAGTTTGAGGGTTTCTTCCTTTACGAGCTTTTCTCTTAGCTTTAGTAAATGTACCAAAACCTACGAGCTTAACTTCGTCGCCCTTTTTTACAGACTTACGAATGATGTCCATAGTAGCATCAAGCATTCTTTCAGTCTGAGCTTTTGTTTGATCTGTTTGCTTAGCGATTTTTTCAATAAGTTCCGCTTTGTTCATGCAATACCTCTCGTTGTTTGCACCAATTGGTTGATAGATTGCGTTTGAACAAATTCAATCGCGATTGTGAGGTTTGGGTCAAGATTATTTATACGATTTTTTAAAAAAAGTTAAAAAAGAGGATTCTCTGATCAGTGCTCTGACTCTGAATTTCCAGTCGACTCTAATTTTTCTGAATAGATTTTCTGCACATCTTCGATCATCTGATCGTCATAGGCATGGGGATCAACGGGAACCGAATAGCTCTCTTCAGCCCATTGCCCGAGATCGATAAGTCGACATCGTTCGCTACAAAAAGGTCTAAATTTATTGTCAGTGGAGTACTCCACTTCAGCTTTGCAATTTGGACAAGAGACTTTCATATCACCTATAACTATCTAGAAATAATGGAGCTTTGTCAAACAAGACGAAAAAAAAGACGAAGCACAGATGTGCTTCGCCTAGGGTTAGGGGGGGTTGGGGGGTGGGGGGGGGTGAGGGTAGGGGGGGGAGGGCGGGTGTATGGATCTGCAATCAGATTTTAGTTACCTAAAACCTGGTTATTTTCTTTATCAATTTGAGCTTTAGTAGCGCTCCACTAATGCTCTAGCAAATCGGGTGCCTTTATAATAGAGGTCTACGTAAAAGGAATCCTCGCTGAGGCGCCCATCTTCCGCTCTTACGCGAAAACTGTTGCTATATACGGCATTCCAACTTCTTGTTCCAAATAATCCAGAAGATCGGAGTTCGAAGCCGTCTGAAGAATTCACATCATAGTATTCAGCATTAAACTGCATATTGTAGAGCAAGTTTGATGAATACCATCCGTATGCAGAATTTCCAGTTGGTGAGTCTGCACCAGCTCCAACCGTTATTGATACTTGGGTAGGAGAAGTAGAGTTTGTCTGAATGATAATGTATCCAGCATCATCGTAAGACTCACAGTCATATGGGTTTGGACCAATTGTCCAAAAGAAATAATTAGGAGGATCGCAAAATCCGCCGTATTCCTTCATTAATTTTCTAAAGGTACTTCTATCGGTGATAGAAAGAGACTTACCAAATCTAATATTTGATGAGCCGTAAACATCGTTTGCTGTGACAACAGTACCAGAAACACACTGTCCAGCGTTGCTTGATCCATCGTTGGGAACTCGTCCTTGTCCGTTGGAGCAACCGCCTTGGTCCAAACAACCGTAGGTCGTATTATAAACTTGTCCAGGGTAGCAGTTTCCAATTCCAGTTGTCGTCGTGGTTGTTGTGGGAGTTGTTGCTGGAGTACCACCTTTTTTCTTGTCACAACCAATGGCGAAAGCCGCCGCGATTGCAATACTGAAAAATAATACTCGTTTCACCGTACACTCCTTAATTAGGTCATTTGCTGAGGTTTGCCTCAGCTCCAACCAGCCTCATGCAGAGTACTATTACAACGAGTGTGCCAAAGTGAGACACTTTCCAGATGGATTTGGGCTCAAATCAGACTTGAAGGGTCTAGACAGTGTGACGAAAATTGCCGTCACCAAACCAAAAAGCTCCCTGGGAGGAGCTTTTGAGGACATATATATAGGACAAATGTGAGTTAACTTCGAATCATCAGAGAAGGAGGTTTAATCGTGATTTGGAAATTCGCGGCCGAAATCGAAAAAGAAATCATCCCAATCAAAGGAATCGTTTACGTTACTTCCAAAATCATCAGTTCCCGATGCATCAGGCTCACCTTCAATTTGAAGTGGTGGTGGAGTTGCCGGATTGTTGTCAGGGTCTTGATCATAGTTTGCGATATACCCCTTACTAATTTCATTTTTGGTATTCCACTCACGAACCACTAGTCGAATTCGACCTAGAATTTCCTGACCTGAATCTGCGCAAGCCCAAGTATAATATCGGGCGGGGATTATCGTACTTCCAGCTGCTGCCGCAGCCGCTTGGGCCGCTGTTGATTCTATACCTTCAGGTGCAATTGTTTCTTGCCCATTGAGCTCCAATGGTTCACCACCCGCAAAAAGTGCAGGGGAGTAAAAGTTAGCCAAGGCGACATTGGGTAGTCTGCCTGTAACAGGTGCAGCTGGAGTAAAATTTAAGGTAACTCCACCAGTTTGTGATTCGGTTTGCGTAAAGGTCACAGCTGGAAAGCCTTCAGTAATACCTTCTTCGACTTTAAATGCCGATTCGGTTCCAGGTCCAGCAAGACAGCTTGAAAGTTGACCGCCCCATTCCTGATTAGTTTGGTTTGCAGCATCTGCCGCATCTAAGGTCGTACAAGCGGAGTCACTGTAGACTTCAACATCGTATTGGCCAACGCAACAGTTAGGACCAGCGGTGCCAGAATAATCGTATGCACATGAAGGCTCTCCACCGGCTGAACCAACTGGAGTATCACAGTCGTCTAGGTTGCCACCGCCGTCGCGAAATAGCCTTACTGTGGTTTCTCCCGCTCCAGCCTCTCGTTTGAAGTAGTAGTAGTGATATTCAAAAACGTATTCACAGTCATTTTCAGAAACACTGATATCTAGATTAATTCCATTTGCATATAAATCGAGTTCTTCGACCTCGAGGTAGCAAATGATGTTTCTTTCTGCGACTGAGGTGGCGTTTGGATCGATCTTACATTCAGCATTGAAATCAGTGACGTATGTAGGATCATTAAACTCGTCAACTTCCATAGCTTTTCGCAAAGTTTGAGAGAGCAAAGACGTTGCTGTATTGAGCTTAACTTCAAAGGTCCCGTCAGGAACAGGGGTTGGAGTGGGAGTTGGTGCTGGCAATCCGCCTCCATTTGCAGGCGTTCCGCCAATTGAGCTTCCTGAGGAAGAACCGGTTTCGTCCTCACATCCCGTCGTCATTAACATTAGTGATAATGCTAAAGTTAGCATCAGTGCTAGCTTTGAACCCATATACGTACTCCAGTTTTATCTATATATATATCGGTATTTTGGGCTCGATTTTAAATGTCTAAAAATAATTGGACCTAGGACTAAGCAACTTCTTCCTGAGCTCCCTAATAAAACCTACTAGGTCTAGAGTGTTTGATTCCGAGACTGTCTAATCTCTTTACAGGTGAATTCCCAAATTGAGCGCGTTTGGTCACTAGTCATGGACCGCTTAGTCTTTTTGATAACTTACACTGTCGCAAATTGGCACCCGGCTTGCTCAATTAGGGTATATCGAGGTGATTATGAAAAGGATTTTAACTTTAGCTGTGATCTTAGTTGGCGTGTTGCTGGTTACGTCGATCACGCATGCTAAAACGAAGAAAAGGACAAAGGATTCGTCTTATACTTCGAAGAAAGCCAGCATAAAAAAACCTAAAGTCGTTCTATCATTTAAAGAACTCAAAAGGCTTAAGCCTAAGTATCGCAAAAGGTACCTTAGAAGGCTTGCCAAGTTTATGGTAAAACTTGAAAAAGAGAAGAAGCGTGAACTCAGAAGAGCTCGTAAAAAGCGTTCGAGAACCTATGGGTTCAATATGAGTTTAGTTGACTGGTTAGTTCAACAAGCTACTGCAACCGAACAATATAGATGTATCGGTGGTGGTGTGCCAGTTGCTGTATCGGCGACATCTTGTGGTGTTTCTGAGTACGCTGGATTTAGCTGTGGAGCTGGTAAAGAGATCTGTAACCCTTTTGTATTTGGTGTTAGAAGAAATGGTCAGCCATTTTGTTTCGATAATGCAACGACAGCTCTGTGCTACAGACGATCAAGTCCTTCTACGTCCACTTTTGATGGTGTTTTCTCTAGAGAAGGTGCTGTTGACGAATACAATGCTTTCAAAACCACAATGGAAAGAGTTTGCGCACCAAACGGGCATCAACTCGTAGGAGAATCGGCTCGGGCAGTTGGAAGT
>CAZFYV010000141.1:0-8982 GCA_964523195.1 uncultured Pseudobdellovibrionaceae bacterium | reverse complement strand
GACACACTTATCTGAAAGAAAACTAACTTTGTTTTACATTCCATCTACTACGCCTGGAATCTCTGTAGAAAGCGACAGGAATTTTCAACTAGAACCGATGGAGCATTTTTTCACAGTTAATTTTCAAAAAGTTAATGTATCAAAATCAAATATCATTGGTGGTATTGGTAAAGGTTACGATCAACTGAGATTGCTTTACAGTGTACGAGCAAAAGGGCGATTTATCCTTGCTCAAAAAATATTTAAAACAGTGGTGGAGCAGTTTTCCCAACATCAAGATTTTTGCCTTGATGAGAAGCTTATGTTTCAGGCGTTTGAAAGAAGAAATATCTATCGTGTGCTTTCAGCTGAAAATATAGATACGTTCTTTCACAATGAAGACTGGATTTGGTTGTTTTTTGATCTTTACTACACTCAGAGTTTTTTGGACGAATCTATCTTAATGTTGAGTCGATTTGGACCAAACCAATTTGCCGAGAGAAGTTTGGAGAAAGATTTGCGTGAATTATCTTCATGCTTGTCTCACTCCTATCGCTCAAGGCATTTCTTGGGGCTCTATGTCATTAGGGAGCTTTTTGAAGAGTTCTTGCGGGCGCAACATGAACAGGATGCTTTTGAGTTCTCGAAATTTGAGACCGTATTGGGTGGCTATAAAGATAAGGTTCTTTCAACGATCAAGAAGGCAAGAAACCGGGATGTGAATCCCAATTTTTCCTACGGAATCCCTCAGAAAGCTCACCAGAAGAAGCTCAGGAGTTATGCTCGAAAATTTAACCAAATTTTGAGCCTGAGGCAGTCCAAGGTGAAGCACCATCAGCGTTATTCTGAGCTGTTTTCATCGATGGACTTGATTCAGGGCCTTGGTATGCTGACAGACCTATTTGTAAGCGTTTGGAGGGCTGGAGAGGACATTTCTCAGGCTCAGGATGCGATCAATTCAATTGGCCGTGAAATCGAGCTTTGGCTAGATAGTGCATCCGAATTTACACCTCAGGAGAGTGCTTATTTTGAGGGCGAAACCAAGTCTCCTGAAGCTTCTCTTAGTTAGTAAATTTGTAAGTGGATTTGACAAGATAGCTCCCTGCAATTACCTCTATAGTCTCGGAAATCAGGGAGTAGTTTATGACGCGAAAACGTCCGGCGAGTAAGAAGAAATCGAGTTCTCGAAAAAAAGCTTCTTCGTCAAAGTCGAAGAAAAAGACCACCTCAAAAGTGGCTAAAAAGAAGACTACTAAAAAGACAGCAAAAAGCACGACTAAGCCAGCGCCTAAGAAAAGTTTGCCTAAATTGGGGTTACCCAAAGAGCTTCTTTTAGAAATGCATAACTTAATGGTTAAGAGTCGTAAGCTTGAAGAGCGTATGATTCAAATTTACAAACGTGGTGACGCTTATTTTTGGATTGGTGGTCCCGGAGAGGAAGCCTACGGAGTAGCCTTAGGTTTACAGATTAAAACTGGTCAGGGTCCCGACTACGACTATTCACATTTACATTACCGATGTACTCCAACTCTCATTGCAATGGGAATGGAGATGGATCCGGCACTAAGATTAATTATGAATAAAGCTACGGACCCTTGTACTGGTGGTAGAAACTTTTCCAACCACTATTGTTTTCCGGAAATGAATGTTGTTCCAGTTACTTCTCCTATCGAAGTTCAGTATTCTGTCGCGATCGGTACGGCAATAGCTCAAAAGCGTGGAAACCATGAAGGAATCACTGTTGTTTCAGGTGGCGATGCAGGCACGGCCGAAGGAGATTTTGCTTCAAGTTTAATTTGGGCTACTCGACCTGAATTTGAGTTACCGATGTATCTTACTGTTCAAAATAATCGGTGGGGAATTTCCACAGATTACGATAGTCAGCACGGAGAAGAATATATCGCCGATCGAGGCAAGGCATTTGGAATGCGTACAGGTTCCTATAACGGTAACGACCCAATTGAAGCTTATTTAGCGATTAAAGATGATATGTACTATATCCGAAGAAACAAATTACCAGTTTTGTCTGAATTCCATGTTTCTCGTTTGTATGGTCACTCTTCTGCTTCTGGAGCAAATCCGATTCCAGAAACTGACTGCATTACGGAGTTTGAAGAAAAGTTGATGAGACATGGTTTAATCACACAAAAACAAATCGATGCCTTACATAAAGCTTATTACGATGAGGCGGCTCAGAAGACTGATCAATTTAGAACTGAAGCCGATCCCTCAGCGGATACGATTTGGGATAATACTTACGTTGATAACGAGAATGCAGACTGGAGGAATTTCTAATGGCTAATATGGCACAGGCAATTCGAATGGCTCTCCACGTAGGTGAATCTCGCATGGGAGTGTCAGAGATATTTGGACAAGATGTTGGAATGCCTCTAGGCGGAGTCTTTACTGCGACCCAAGGTTTAGAGACGACTTGGAACACTCCTTTAGATGAAAGAGGTATAGTTGGCGCAGCAATTGGTCTTGGTTTGGCGGGTAAAAGAGCAGTAGCTGAGATTCAATTTTGTGATTATATCTTCAATACAATCGACCTTTTAAAAATGGCCGGTAACACCCACTGGGCATGTAATGGCAATTATAATTTGCCGATCACTCTGATGACTCCAGTTGGTGCTGGGATTCGTGGAAGTATCTATCACTCTCATTCTTTTGATGCTTGGGCTTCGAGATTACCGGGTTGGAAAGTCGTAATGCCTTCTGATGCTCTTGATGCCTATGGACTTCTGCTTTCGGCTATCGAAGATCCTAACCCAGTTATGTTTTTGAAACCAAAAGCATTGCTTCGGGTTCGAGGAGAAGAGTTGATCCCTGGAGAGCCAGAGTCTGAAAAAGAGCTTAAGGCAATGATCGATGCTCCTATTGGTGATCGTTCCAATTGGAAAGCGAAATGGCCCAATGTTGAAGAGTATAAAGTACCAATTGGCGTCGGAAAACTTACTCGAGAAGGTAGCGACATCACTGTAGTGACTTACGGTAGACATGTTTTGATGGCTAACACAGTCGCAGATAAGCTACTTCAAGAAGGGATTTCAACTGAAGTTATAGATTTGAGATCTATTTATCCATACGACTGGCAGTTGATAAAGGCGTCGATTCAAAAGACAGGCCGTGTACTGTTTGTGAACGAGGATACTGAAGTGACAAACTTCGCTGAACACTTGGTTTATCGATGTACTCAGGAACTTTTTTATGAGTTGATGGCAAGGCCGCGTGTTCTTGCCGGTAAAAATTTACCAGGAATTGGTTTGCATGCAAATTTAGAGGAAAACTCTGTGCCGCAGACTGGAGATATAGAAAGAGAAATAAAACTTATTTTAGAGGAAGTGCCTTAAGATGGATATGCAACAGGAAAAAAATATGACAAAGAAAACTGCCGGGAATAAATTAAATTTCGATAAGTATGCTCTTTACAGGCAAAGTGTTCAATCTCCTGATGTTGATGTAAAGTTCTTCAAAAAAGTCTACAAAGAGTGCAAGGGTAAAGAAGCCAAAGTTTTCAGAGAAGATTTTTGTGGTACTTTTTCTCTTTCTTGTGAGTGGGTTAAGTTGAATCCGGAGTACACTGCGATTGGTGTCGATTTAGACAAAGAACCAATTGAGTATGGGTATGATAACTATTTTCCGCAGCTTGAAGATAGTCAGCAAGAGCGAGTTAGTATATTAAATGCTAACGTTTTAGACCCAGATCTTCCGAAAGCACATATCATTGGAGCACTAAACTTCTCATACTTTATTTTCAAAGATCGCAAGGTTCTCAAAGCCTATTTTGAGAATTGTTTTAATACCCTAAAGAAGTCTGGGATTCTCCTTTTAGATGCATTCGGTGGCAGCCAATGTATGGAACCAAATGAGGAAGAAACTGAGCATGATGGATTCAGTTATTTCTGGGATCAAGATAGTTATGATCCGGTGACTAACGAAGCTATGTTTTACATTCACTTCAAACCTAAAGGTTCTAAGAAGACGACGGCATTCACTTACGACTGGCGATTGTGGTCTATTCCTGAAATCAAAGATATTCTTCAAGAGGTTGGCTTCAAAAATGTCCATATTTATTGGGAAGGCACGACTGATGACGGAGAGGGTGATGGTAAATTCAAAAAGGTCACCAAAGGTGAGGACTGTGAAGCTTGGGTAGCGTATATCGTGGCTGAAAAGCAGTAATTACGACCTTACCATTCAAATAGAAACTAAAACCCAGTGGCTTTGTCCCTGGGTTTTTTAGTGTCTCATAATGATACAGTGTCATCCTTTTTTGTCATAGCACTGTAAACTCATTGATCAATAATAAAGGTTCAAATTGAAACAACTCAGGTTTTGCGCCTGGCACAGCCCTTGCTCATATAGTTTGTGTATGGATTTTTAAGCTGGCGCTAGGATCTTGTATGGAAACTGCCTAAGTCAGCGAGAGTGATAAATTTTATTAACTGTATTTCCAAAAAAGGAAGTGCAAACAAGGGTTAGGTAGATGAATACTTATAAGTTGTTATTAGCTTTAGTCATCTCATTTCAATTTTCTTATATTCCTTTGGCTCAGGCCGGAATTAACTCTAGCTCACAAAGTGTTGCTTATCTTGTTAATTCAGTGAAAAAGGAACATCGGGGAGAAAAGCCGACGGTAAACTCTACTCTCAATAAGATTAAAGAGTTTGTTCCCGAGGAGAGTTTCAGATTGTTAAAGAGAAATATTCCTAAGCAATTACTCGATGATAGAATCGAAATGGAAGTTCAAGGTACAAAGCTTACAATCAAGTCAGACGATGCTGAGGTAACTATAGATATAGTTGGTAAAAAGAGAACCTTCGCGCGAGTTAATGGGGTCGTATTGAGTCTTCATGATATTCGGAACATGAATAAAGGTATCAAAAAGCTCAATAGGAACTTCCGGTCAAGTCGACATGAAAACTCAAAAGAAGCAGGTTTGTTAGCTCTTCTATCTTTGTCAGTGAATGAAGCAGACGCATTCAATTGGGCTTTATTTGGAGGACTTGCACTTATTGGAGTCGGACTTCTTGGAGCGGGATACTTTTTATCGAACGCTACGACAACCCATGAGGTGAAGGTAGACCCAATCGAAGTAAGCCCAATCGTAGTTGAGCCAATCGAAGGTGAGATTAGAGTGCCAGTAAGTATCGAGGTTCCACAGCTGAATACAAGTGGCGCGGGAACAGGCGGAACTTTCGGAAGACCTCGAGTTAGATAATCAGCTGATCAATGCCTTAAGCTCATTCATCGTAAACAGTGAATGAAGCTTAAGGTCCGATTCAGTAATTTTGGGTGAATCCCCATTTGATCGATCGATCACGCAAACAACATCGCTAATCAAAGCACCCTCTTTACGTAAATCAGCCGTAGAAATTTTAACTTGTCCACCAGTCGTTATGACATCTTCGACAATACAAAGTTTTTTACCGGAAACATCTGGGCCCTCTGCAAATTTGCAGGTGCCATAGCTTTTGGCTTCTTTTCTAACAAACACTACAGGTATTCCCGTAGCAAATGATATGGCCGTGGCGATTGGGATTCCACCCATCTCAAGAGCTCCCAGGACTTCCGTTCCAGCTGGGATTTTATCTTTTAACTGCTCTCCAATAGCTTTTAGTATTTTTGGGTCAGACTCGAATTGATACTTATCGAAATACTCCGTGGATCTTTGCCCTGATCTTAGTAAAAAATCACCAGTAAGGTGGGCGCAGTTGTAGATTGATTTTCCGAGTTCGTCTCGTGTCATAATATCCTCCAAAGTCCCCGTATAGGACGAGATGACTCCAGATAAGTCAAGCAGAGACAAAAGGACACCAATGTCACTCTGTGTAAAGGGCAGTTTTTCCTGTCTACTGAGACTGATGGGGTTTGAGCTGGCACAAGCTTCGCTAGTGTTAAGAGTGGGTGTGTGTGGGTCAGTTGAAGGAAAGGTGGACTAAGCCATGGATCAGGTAAAAAAAGTTCCGAAATATCACAGACTCCAATTGTTTTTAATTTTCTTTATTCTTAGTGGATTAACTTTTGGGATGGTGCTTTTGCTCAAAAGTTTGTGGCCAGAGATTTACTGAATTTCAGCAATGGCCCATTGATGGTAGAGGTCGTTGACCGACTCTACAGTGAGTTCGATGACACAAGGGGTGTCATAGCTATGCATGTCTACGATGTCACTGCGAACAGCTGCGAGCTTTTCAATACTGGTTTTGAAAAGGACGGGCCATTCCTGACCTTTTTGAACTTCACCTTTCCATTTATACACAGATGTCATTGGCGAAAGAATATTCGCGCAAGCTATCATCTTTTTTTCTAATAAATGACTGGCTATTTTTAGGGCTTCGTCTTCAGAGTCAAAAGTGACGTAGAGAATTGTTAACTCTTGGCTACTCACTTTTGTTCCTCAGGGTCTTGAACAGCTTCAAGATCTTTTTTCTTTTTGCTCTTGCGGATATTCCACTGTTCAAGAGCAAATTGTCTGAGGTCTGCTACAGAATCGAACTCGTCTACGATCTCAACACCTAAAAGTGTTTCTATAGAATCCTCTAGAGTTACAATACCCATGGTCATTCCGTATTCATCAACAACTAAAAAGATGTGATCTTGCCTTTGAATCAATTGATCAAGGCAGGCAGAAACAGGTAAATCCTCTGGGATTGAGTGAATCGGAGTCATTAGGTCTTTGAGCTTCTTATCACTTTGGTCATGTGATGCAGCTTCTAAAATCTTATAGCGATGGATGACACCTATAATATTATCGAGTCCCTCTTGGTAAACTGGGATTCGAGAGTATCTGATTGGTTTGAATTGCTCCATGACCTCGCCAACGGTTAAGTTCGCATCTAGAGTCATCATTACTGATCGAGGAGTCATGATGTCATAGACATAGACGTTTGAGAGCAATAGTAAATTTTTAATAATGAGGGACTCTTTTTTTCTTAAAGTCCCTTCAGTTGCACCAAGCTCAGCAGTTACAATCATTTCTTCACGAGTCACCTTCTTGTGCTCTCCACTTTTTAGCATTTTGCTAATGGCCTCAGAGAGTAGAACAAAAGGGTATAGAACTTTGATCAGATAGTAGATAGAAAATGCGCTAAATGGAGCAAGTCGCTTCCAGTTAGAAGCCCCAATGGTCTTAGGGATAATCTCAGAGAATACGAGAACACAAAAGGTTAGAATCACGGATGCAATACTCAGATAAGTACTGCCAAAAACTCGGTCAACCTGAGCACCGACACCGGCAGCACCGAATGTGTGGGCGATGGTATTCAAGGTTAAAATAGCCGCTAGGGGCCGATCAATATTGCTTTTAAGCTCTGCTAGAAGGATTCCACTTTTGCGGCCCTTCTGTGCGCTGACGGCCACATAGGCTGGCGAGATCGAGAGTATGACTGCCTCAAGTATTGAACACAAAAATGACGCAAGAATGGCGAGAGAAAAGTAGAGTATTAAGAGTGTCATCTTTTAATAGTGACCTCAGAGGAGTTGTTCATAAAAAGGAGTATATCACCCATATGCACTATGGCGAGCAATAAATGCGGGCAAATTAAACCTATTAGCATTGGCTTTTTGCGTCGCATTACTGGCTTGATTCAGAGTCGTCGTAAACCCTGCTACCTACGGATTTGGTCTGTCCTTGGTACTTTCCGCGGTAAGGATTCATGGCTGCTTGGTCCATTTTACAGAAGACCAGCTGACACACTCTGCGGCCGGCCTTGAGCTGGATAGGTAGAGAATTAGCGTTATAGAGCTCCAAAGTGATTCTTCCTTCAAAACCTGGGTCGACCCAGCCAGCGTTTTGAATAAAGAGTCCCATGCGACCGATCGAGCTTCTGCCTTCAACAAAAGCCGTTACGTTATCTGGAACCTTTACGTATTCTTGGGTTGTCGCAAGAAGGAAAGACTGAGGAGGGATAGTAATCGTTTCGCTTTCGACCTCGCGGTACTTGATTTCCTCGTCCATCTTGATGGTGTCCATTTGGTGATTCTCAACCAGTAGATAATGAGTTCCCAAGCGGCAATCGATACTTGCCGGTTGAATCGAGTCTTCAGTTAGGGGCTCGCATACTAGCTCGCCAGTTTCCATCATTGAAGTCAGTGTTTTATCTGAAAGAATCACATTTCCCCCTGTGTAAGCCTCTTTGTATATAGGGAGATAAGGGAAGTATCAATCGTGCAATTGTCAGATTTTGCCCTTTTTGACGCGGTAATTTAAGAGATATTAGGGTGCATAGCTTCATTGAAATTTCAGAAATTATCCTATCGAGCTCGAAATTAGTAAGGGTTGGCGAAAATTGAATCTAGATTGTTCTAATATTTGAGTTTAGCTGGAACTCTTTTGATTTGAGCTAACCCTGGATTGGTATTGCCTTTGCTCTCTAGGAGTTGAACGTTAATTTCGGGAGTACATATGTTTTCGCTGGTAAAGAGTGGGTTCTTTCCAATCCTATTTTTGTTTTCTTTGGCCTCGTCGGTGTGTTTTGCCGACCTAAATTTAAGCGAAGAGCCAGCCAAGGTTATTCAGGTTAAAAGTGATATTTTTCACTCCCGAGTTGAAGTCCTTCAAGGACATCGAGCAACTATTAGTTGTGGTCCCGATGAAGTCGTTTTTCCTAAAACTGGAATGGTCGTAAAGATCGAAGAAGTTGTCGCCTCTATAGGAAGTAACTACTTCGAGAAATCTTATTCGATTTATTTCGATGCAGAGCCAGTCGCGATGAACTGTCCATTATTTACTATTTATGGATTTGAAGCACGAGATTAAGTGAGTAGGAGTAAAGGTGAATTTGTTTAAAATTTTTATTGGTATTTTAGTTTTATTTTCGATGTCAGTTTCTAAGGCCGATCTTACTGCTGGTTTAGAGAAGATCGAAGATACTGTTATGGATGTAACAGCTCCAAGAGATACTCTAAACGATATTACCTGTGGAGTTGGAGATAATATGTATACAGTAAAACTCTCTGGTGGTGAGAAAGTTGTTATTAAAAGAGTTGTATACAGTGGTGGGG
>CAZFYV010000140.1:0-9033 GCA_964523195.1 uncultured Pseudobdellovibrionaceae bacterium | reverse complement strand
AGAAGACTTTTAATTCGCTGCAAAATTTTTAACCCTACTGAGAACGAGATTGAAATCCTGCAGATTTGGGAAAATGAGAAAATTTACCAAACATTTCAGAACGAAAATCATATTGATTCATTTGTGGCAGCTTTTTCCAAGGCAAATTTTCTCATTAGGCGAGAACTAGAGACAATCAACCCCATAGATGTCCCAAACCTGCTCCAGTCCCTACATCAACAAGAAATAATTTGGCAATTTGTAGTTCCAGAATTCCGATCTTCAGATATGATTATAGGTGATCCTTTAAAGGAATAATTATGAAGCGTTTATTATTCGGGACACTGGACATAGAAAGTCCCAATAGGCAAAAATGGGTACAGTGGCTCGAAGGCGTTGAAGAGTCTAAATGGTTTTGGGATGATTACAGAACCTGCGACATGCTCCCTCTAATGACCAAAAATGGTGGTGTGAAACTCTCAGATGCTGAACATAGGTTCGAGCCAGGCGAAGACTTTATTTGGACAGATATTACCCCTGATTTCGTGAAATCATATATCGAAAACCATATATTTAACTGGATGGGAATGCGTAGTCGAATAATAATAATTCGAACAGCACCTAGTAAAGGTAATGCAATCCATATTGATTGCTCGCCCCATGCGTTCGGAACACTTCAACATAAATTTCGAATCGTACTTCAAGGGGAAACAGAGACCCTTTATTTTCATACTAAAGAGAAAGACATTGAGGCTCCAAGAACTGACAAGCCGTTCATTATGGATGGTAGTTGGCCCCATGGCATGACCAACACCTCCGATAAAACAAAATACACCTTATGCATTGGATCACCTTGGTCGGGATCTGAGAAGTATCCCGGATTAAATAAATTATTGGAGGCTGAGGAATCAGATCTCCCGAAAGAAATAAGACATTTCTTCCATCCGAAATATAAGGATCAAAATTTAGATGAGAATTGAAACCTTAGATTTTGGCATTGAAATCAAAGTTGATCTTGGTAAATCTTCAGATACCGAACTAATTGATATTATTTATGAGTCGGTCAAATCGAGATTATGTATTATCCGCAACCAAGGAATCTCTTTAGAAAGACTCGACTATATCAATGACCAATGGGGCATTCATCAGCCTGCAAATATTTGGGCAAGCCATAAAGAATTTCCTAAAATCATTAGAGTCACTAATAAAGAAGTTGAAGAGGGAAAAGCTGGGTTGTTTCATGATCAAGAATTAGATTGGCACTGTAATGGAGTTTTTGCGCCTGACCCTGAGGAATCAGTTATGTTGTTTTGTGTTGAACCAAGCCAGGGAGGTGAAACTCAATTTGCCTGTGGAGTTCATGCTTACGAAACACTTAACAAGAAAACTCGAGAATCCATCGAAAATTCTAAGATCTTCCTTACGAATAGAATAGCCGAGACCTTTGCTAAAAAAAGTGTCTATGGAATGTTGCTGCCCCATGAACAAAAAGACTTAGACAAGATGAGTTCAAGGAATAGAAAGTTTGCTGGTGGGGCAGATGGGAATCCCTATGACAAAGACATCGATTATATGGAAACTAAGAGATCTGACTTACCTCAAAAGAGAGATAAGTCGATCGAAAAACAATTAGTTGTTAGTCACCCTGTAACTGGAAATCAGGGCCTATACTTCCCTTTTTATTCTGTATCCGAATTCAAAGACCTTGCAAATGATGTCTCTCAAAAAGAAATTTTTAATGAACTTGTAGACGTTTATGTTGGCAACAAAGCTAAAATTCACACACATAGTTGGAGCAAAGGCGATATTGTAATCTCGGATCAAATTCATAGCCTACACAGAAGAGAACCCTACTCCGGAACAAGAGAACTTTACAGAACTGCCTTCTGGTACAAAGAGGACATCAAAAATGTTTGATTCGCTACCAGACGATATAAAAGATTTTTTTAAAGACAAAGAGACTCCTATAGGAAAGTTTGACTCATCAACGATTGATTACGCCTCTTTGAATCGTAAATCTCAAACCCCATACGTAGAGCTTACCAAATTAAATTTTAATGCGGAATCGGCATTCGGTGAGTATGAAAAATCAAAAATAGAGTTCTTCAAACACCCTCGTGGAGATCAGAATAAAGGGTGGTATGGTCACACTCTTTTTGGCTGGGGTGAAAACAATACTCTTCACTATTTAGAAAACAAAGATCTAAAAAGAGAACCAACCTGGAGCGAATCTATAGGATTTTTTCCATATATTAAAAGATTTGTGGAAAGCCTACCCTACGACTCTTTATTTGACGTTAGATTACTTTTAATCCAGTCAGGCGGATATATAGCTCCTCATAAAGATTTTAATTCAATGAGACTCGATCCGTTAAATATCGCAATAAGATATCCAGATGATTGTTTTTTCAAAATTGAGAATTTCGGATACATTCCCTACCAGTCTGGGAAAGGGTTTGTTGTCAATATTGGTTATAAACATAGTGTTGTTAACTTAAGTAACCAAGACCGACTTCATTTAGTCATACACGGTAAAAAATCAAAAGACTTCTATCAGGTTTTAGCATGAGGACGTTTAAGCAACACCTTTCAGACTTAGAGTCCACTTTTGATATTCTTGAACAAGATAGTGTATATATTAGTCGTGCAAATAATCCTGGAGAAGAGTTACTCAACCTAGAAACAATTAGCTTTTGTCCCTCCGATAATTACGACCTATTCGACGAGGTTAGTGAATTTCGAGATTCTTTTTATAAGCCCAATGACCCGAACCTTGCACCCTATTCACCCAAAAGTTTTAATCTTGAGGATCAAGAGGTTTTAACGATTTTTAAGAAAGATGAAAAGATCGTTGGACTCACTAGTGCGTGGAGTCGAGTTTACTACGGGAGGACCTGCGCAAGAATATTGAATCGTTTTTGGTTTGACCCAGCTATTAGAAGAACTGGCACAAAAGTCGTTCTTAGACTTCCCGTATTTATTGCTATTGAGCAGCAATGCCACATTTTGAAACAACGAGGATTCGATTCTGTATTTATTTCGAGGCCTGTTTCTAGCAAGAGTTGGACGAGCAAGGTAAAAGATCAACTTAACAAATTTAGTGATATCCAAGACTGGCAAAACGACGATAAAATCTACCTAGTGGCCCCAGGTGAGGCTTACAAAGAATGTTGGCAGAGGATTGTTTGGGTATATTTACATAACAATGAAATCCGAAGTGATTTTATAATAGCCGAGAAAAATCTAACTCTTGAGGAGTACAATGAGCGATTTGCTGAAAAGGGATAAACTTCCAAGCTTTCTTAAGCTTCCCTACCAGTTTGATCTCAGTAAAATTATTCAGGCACTAAAGGACGCTCCCGATCAATTTGATGATTTGGAGGATCACAGTAGTTACTCAAAAGTCGCTGAGACTTGTCATAGTCTTGAAGAGACATTTGGTTTGAAATTCTCTTCTATTGAAGATGCCTACGAGTATCTTCGTAAGAACAATGTTAAGCCTGAAAATATGAACTGGGATTATCGTGATTTTGTAAAGTCAGACGGAGATTCTTTTAGAATAACCGACAACCCCTATAAACAATTGGCCTTAACCGAATATGACCCAAACTTCTCAAGAGACGAGTTTGAAACAAAGATTCCAAGCAGTCGCCTTGATGAAAGACAATACCGAAAGATCAAAGACTGGGTTCGTGGCACTTATCTTGAAGAAGTAATCAATACCTTTAAAGGTAATGTTACACGAGTGAGAGTCGCTCGAATGGAGCCGGGAAGTGTAATCGGTGAACATATCGACTACAACACCGATTATAGTATTCGAGTGCATATTCCTATCACTACCAATGAAGATTGCGGTTTTTATGTAAAAAGGTCTCGAAAAGCAGAAAAAGAGTTCCTCGCTATGCCCGCCAGCGGAGAGTGTTGGTTCTTAAATCAAGGATTCCTACATTCGGCATGGAATAAAGGCAATGAACCTAGAGATCATTTAGTTCTTAGCATTAGTGGACAAGTAGATTTAGATATTGATTAAAAAACAAATAGATTTTTAATCACTTGATTCACAGAAAATTCGCTTATCTTTATATTCATAATTAAGAATCGTGTATCATTCGCAAAAGAGAATACACTGTGCGCCAAGCAAGTATTCATGAAATAAAGTCGACCTGGTTCAAACCTCAAAATTTTGTCGTCCAAGATGAACTTATAACTTTTTTCTGAACCTGAAACTAGAGCAATAATTCTAAACACCCTTGGAGGATTGTAAAATGAATCCCTATGTGGAGGAAAAAATCCACCTGACTTTAGCCAAAGAATATGGGAGCGACCAATATGTCCCTCAAAAATCCCATTCAATGCATCTTTATCTTCGAGGCTATCAAAATACTTGGTAGACTTAGTAAAGTCCATCTCATGAAAATCAGTTCCATGAATTCGATTGTGTTCAGGTAAAGAGTCTAAATCAGGCACACCGGTCATTTCACCATCAAGACTCGTTAAACTTAAACCATATCTTTCGTTTCCAGGTTTACGAGGATTATAATGATGCCAGTTATCTTGGTAATTGTGAGCTTTACTTAGAATATCTTCAGTGTTGAGTTGGTAATCTAAAGAATAAAAATCCCCTAGATTACACGCACGCATTAACTGAATAGAACGATCGTCCATCTATAATTAGACCGTTTGAATTTCAAAACTGATGGAGTGCGAATCCAACTCTCTATGTAAACGATTTACATTTACAATATCTAAAAAATCGAGGAATTCTTTCTCTGACTTCCAAACGTGATAAATTTCAAACCCCCCAGAAGTCTCTACTTTTTTAGAATAGAGAAGCTTTCCTGAGTTGTAGAATTCATTTTTCACTTTAGAAAAAAGCTCTAAGTATCTACCTGATTCAGACTGTAAACTGTTAACTAGTGGTTTCTTGTTTAATTCAATTTTAAGAGACTCAGAGGCACCATTTGTATTTAGCTGAGTGACGGTCGCAAAGCCTTCAACTCCACTTCCAAATAATTTATGATCAATACAAACAGGCAAGGCTATCGAGGCCAAAACTAGAGATCCCTTTTTCAAAAACTGACGACGTGGTTCCACATTTACCTCATTTTTTTAATCACACTAAATTATAACTTAGGTGGCAAAAAAGTCCAAATCCTAGACATTAACAGGGGATAAACCCCTTATATTATTCCCATTTTGATCCAGTTTCTCAATAATTACCTAGATTTATGAGGCTGGAGGAGTATAGGACTTAAGTGTAAGGTGGTCTCTAATTACTTCCTTACTCACTCTCTCACTTCGATCAACTGAAAGCATGCCTATATAAAAACCAAGAGAAGGTAAATACTTATAGTTCTTCTGGTTCACAATTCTTCCATCGTTACCTCGATCACATCTCACTACAATCACTTCATACCGCCTGTTAGTGACCTGAAGAACGTCTTCTCTAGTCAAATAACATTTGTAATCAAATGCGAAACTAACTCCGGGATCATTACCCGAATATCGTAAAGAAAGAGTCGAAGTTGGAGTCAGTGGAAAAATTGAATTAGGATCACCTGTAATTTGAGCAGATCCTTTTTTGCCGTCTATATCCCATTCTCTTGCATTGATAAAAGGGACTGTAGAAGTCGTCAAACGTGCTTTTCGTATGACACCGGACTTTCCAGTTTTTGTTTGTTCGAAGATAACGTCCGACCCATTAACCGCAACAACTTTTAAAGTTACCGTGCCCTCATCTAAGATTTTTTGTTCGCTATCATCCGTTCTTTTAAAGTTGTACTCAAAGATCTCACCAACTTTTCTAGTGGGCATCTCCAAGCTTCCATAATTATTTCTGAAGCGACCTTCAATAGGACCCGTATATGGACCTTGCTGAACTTCGCCGCTGGTTTCACCAGTGACCTCTTCTTCAGTAAGAGGAGAACTATCCATATTCATGGCATAGTAGGCACCACCCCCAACTAATAGAAGAACGATAATTATGATTATTAATGACTTACCTGATTCTGAACCAAAATTCTCTGTATTTTTCATGCTTTGAGGATAGAGTGAAGTTTTTTTGAAGTCTAGACTTAATCGGCATTTTCTCCCCGACTTAGGGCTGTATCTATACTGAGATCGAATAATGAAGTTAGAATTTCAACCGGTAGCTCATTTTGTGATGTTTTTCGGGACAATTTGACGAGAAAAGCCAAGAATTCTAAAATTAAAAAGAAAGCTGGAGGTGCTTTTGAAACGTCGCGAATTCGTCATTGCAGGAGTTGCTGGAGCCCTGGGCTATGCCTCTTCTCAACTTATTGGACTAAATGAAACTGCACATTCTCCAAAGCTGAGCGGACGACTTTTATACGCTGGGCGATTTGGCGGTTTTACACCATTCGCAGATTCTGCAAAAGATAAAAACTCAACGATTCTCACGGAAGTGTTCCTCGATACTTTGGAAGTTAAGTATCATCATTTACCCATTTCGGAAGGACACTTTTTTTATGAACTGGACTCGGAAAATATTCTTTGTGTTTCTTATAAAGGCTCTTTTAGCGCAATTATCGATAGAGAAACACTAAAGATTAAGAGGAAACTCGAAGCACCTGAAGGATATATGTTTTCTGGTCATGGAGGATATCTCGACGGCAAAATTTTTATTACTGCACTTCCTTATAAATATAGTGGAGATCAACCTGGCCTGATTAGGTCTTTTGAAATGGATTCGGGTAAAGTTATAGATACCTTTAGTTCAGGTGGAAACAGACCTCACTCTACATTGCAGCTCCCCGAAAAAAATTTGATGGTTATCGGTCATATGGGTTCAAACTTTCGGGCACCTAAAGAAAACGTTAGCTTCTTTGATATGTCGAATTCAAAAATTTCGATTGTGAATCTAGAAACTAAGAAAATTGAACTTGAGATCCCCGGCTTCGAGAAAGCTATGAGCCACTTTGGAGCACTTGAAACTGGAGAGATCTTTGCTCCTCAATTCCACTATTTAAAATTTAATAAAGATGGGCGCGATGAACTTAGGAAACTTTTAAATTACCCATCAAATCCTGTAAGTCTCTCAGTAAGAGAACTCAAAGAGGAGCAAATTGCTTCACCCGAGTATACAGTAATGTTGAATTGGAAAACTAAGAAAAAAGAAGTTTTTCCAAATAAGAAAGAGCAAAACCTTAACAATCTAAGAGGTGGATTCGACCTGGGGATTTCCCACGGGAGAAACGAATATATGGCCTCTTATCGTGACTCCAATGGGTTTTTGAAAGTGAATTATAAAACTGGAAAAGCGGACTTTCAAAACGGCAAGGAGTGGGGCTTTCAGGAATCAAGATCAGTTGTGTATCTAGGGGAAACAGACTATGTGGCTCTAGGTGATAACTACAATGGGATGGTCATTGCTGACGCCAATACATTCGAGCCCATTCATAAGCTCAATATTCCTCTGTTCGGGGCCGCGCATGGTATTTACTTATCTTGACCTATAATTGGCCCTCGATTGGTTTGCCTTCTTTGTATTGTGAAGCTTGACCCTTTTGCTTCCAAAATGTTTCTTTTTCTACAAACTCTCGTAGACCTCTTACTTCCTCGCGAAGTTCATCGAGGCTCCAATTGAATTCGTCGGCAAAAACCTGAACAACGTCTCTCACAAATTTCAAACCGTGATCTGGCTCAGATAAAAACAATGGAGTTCGGCGCACATAAAAATCAATTAGGTTCATACACATAGTTTCTTTAATCGCAAACTTCGCCTCCATCATCCAGAGCCTATTTTCAGGTAGATGTTGATCGCTCAATCGATAGTAGTTTCTTAAGAGATGTTCTGCTTCGCCTGCATGCCTCTCTATAAGGCGATCAATTAAATGTTTTGGTAATCTTGTTAATTTGGGCCAATCAATGCTTTTTATTTTTGCCTCTTGGAGACCTTCCATTGTTGCAAGTGGATTTAGTGGCTCTTTCGTTTTTGAATCTGTAAGCCCCATTCGATAGTCTAAGGAGAAACTATCTAGGGCCGCATCAACTGTCTCTTTGGCGATTAATCTGTATGTCGTATATTTTCCGCCTGCAACGAAAGTTACATTTCTATGATCTTTGACAATTGTATGTTCACGACTTGTTTTCCCCTCAGAAGATGATCCATCGGCTACGAGTGGTCTAACCCCCGCATAGGCGGAGATGATGTCATCTTCAGTCAAGTTCGCTCCAGGAAAATAGTCTGTTGCTATCTGCAAAAGATAATCTATATCTTCTTGATCAACAGAAACATCTCCAGGGTCAGTTTTAAAATCGGTATCAGTTGTGCCTATAATAACCATTTCGTGTCGAGGTATTGCAAAGACAATGCGACTGTTTTTATCGTCTGCCATTACTACTGCATCTCGTAGCTGAATTCTCTCACGTGAAAAAGTAAGATGAACACCCTTTGTAGGGCGAAGCATAGACTCCCAAGTTCCAAAAATTCTGCTCGCAAAAATATCGGTCCATGGCCCCACCGTACTAACTATGTGTTTACCTCGAATAACAAATTCCTCGCCATCCAGTTGGTCTTTTACTTCTATCGCTTTAACTTTATTGTCCTCAAGCTGTGCTCCAGTCGCTTTAACATAATTAATAACAGAAGCACCACGCCTTTGAGCATCTCTGAGCGTCTCAATTACAAGTCGATCATCATCAGTATAGGCATCAGAATATACGTATGCCCCTTTTAAATATTGAGGCTGAATTTCTGGATAATAATCGTAGACTTGATTAGCAGACAATCGCTCATGCATTTCAGGAGCTTCGAAAAGCGCTAAAGCATCATAAAGCCACATTCCCAATCCAAGCTTAAACATTCCCACTCTTGAATCGTCATAGACAGGCAAAACAAAGCGCAAAGGGTGTACAAGATGTGGCGCCATTTCAAAAAGCCTTCTTCTTTCGCTCAAGGCTTCAAAAACTAAACTAAACTCTAAGTTTTCTAAATATCTTATTCCACCATGAATGAGTTTACTCGATCTAGATGAAGTTCCTTCTGCAAAGTCCTGTGCCTCAACTAATGCAACGGACATTCCTCTTGAAATC
>CAZFYV010000139.1:0-9035 GCA_964523195.1 uncultured Pseudobdellovibrionaceae bacterium | reverse complement strand
CAGGGGCGAGATTTTCTTTATTTCAGCGGTAAGATCCAGGGGACTGCTGATATGAGTAATTTTTCAAATGTTGGTTTGTATCTTCATACGGTAAGACACTCTCTCGTGGAGACAAGTGATATCGAGTGGGGAACCGATGATGGTATTTACATTAAGAACTCAGACCGAGTTGTGGTTAGTAAAGTTAAAGTCGGAAATTTTTATGATGCAGCCGATGTTCCTGGCTCTACCCTTGGTACAGGAATTCGTTTTAAGAATGGAAGTTTTCACAGAGTGCACGATATTAAAACCTATAATACTGGATTGGCCGGTGTTCTATTGAACGGGAGTATCGAAAATAAACTTATAAAAGGGACAGTTTTCAACTCAGGTGACCACGGTGTTATTCTTGAGGCAAATTCACATGCGAATGTTATTGGCCTCTACAATATCTCCAACATTTCAGATACTGGTGCAACTGGAGCTGGACTTCAGATTGCGAACTCCAACGACAACATTGTTACGGGTTTGACTGTCGCCAATGCCTCGGAAGATGGTGTCCAGATTTTGGCGGCAACTAAAACAATTTTGCAGAATGTGACAAGTGTGAGTAACGGGGCCACGGGTTTGTTCTCAGATGGATTAGCCTCAGACAATGTCTATCTCCAGATGGGTGTATTTAATAATCAAAACATTGGATACTGGTCGAACAATTCTGAAGATCAGTTTTTATCAGATTTCGCAGCGATCAATAATGGAGCCTATGGTATTCAAGAAGATGTTGATCTCAGTGCGAATATGGGTGGAGGAACCATCTTTGTCGGTAATAATGGGACTGCGGATTGTTTTACCGACGCTGGTAGTGGATTTAGCGATGGTAACTGTGCGCCTGCCAATGGGTCTTCACATGGAGTTGATGGGGGGTTAACCTCTGCTGGGCTTTTTAGAGGAGCTTTTGCATCGGTAGACTACAATACAATGACAGATTGGTTTACGGAAATTACTCAACCAGAAGGGCTTTGGGGCCAAGAAGGGGGAGCCTATCCAGCGGCCGATCGAAGAGGGGCTTGTATACCAGGTGAAACCTGTGAAGAGTTCTCATATGATTATGTGAGTTCAAACGCCTCGCTTAGAGGGCGACTTTCTACTGTGCATCCAAATAACAATGCTGCCATGACAAGGCCTTATAAAGCGGGTTCAGTGACGTTTACAATTGGAGCTCGCGAAATGTTCAAGGAAGAGGCTAAAGAATTTGGTCTGGTGATTCAGCCAGGAAATAATAATGGGGTTTGTGAGACTGGAGAATCCTGTGTGTTGACCCCAAATATTGGGGCTTATCAAGGACATGATAGTTTAGTTCGAGCTGGATCTAAAGATCTAGGCGGTGGTGGAACCATTCAAAATGTGGAAATGTGGGAGTATTCGACTAACGGTCACTAAAGCTTGAGTTTGAGGCGAATAGGTCCTTTAAAGTTTGCTGGATCCACTGTTTTCCCTTTTTGGGTGATTTCTATTTTTCCCTCGTGAACTAAAATTCGCGCAGCACTACGAACTCTCTCCAAAAGTGATTTGTTTTTTTTATTGGCATCACTGAGAATTTGGCTTGGACATATACTGCTCTTAGGGGTTTGCGACTCTAGAGCTTCGATGATCTTTAACTTATATTTTTCTGGAACCTTTTCAGATTTACACTTTTGACTGCAGTAAACAACTTGATCCCAGTCTCTTTCCCACTTTTTGCGCCATTCAAAAGGGCGACCACAGGACTTGCAGATCTTTTCAGGAATAGAGTTCACTTCCAACCTTTGGTGCTGCCATCGAGGCGTTGTCGCGTGCATTTAAAGCGACCTTCAGTGAAGCCTCTTTTTTTTGCTTGCTTAAGATGACCTCTCTGGTTGGCCCGTTTTCTCCATCTTTCAAAATAAGTCCTTGGATGGTAATAACGCATAAACTGAACTATTTGATTCGGTGATAAGTCGAACTGATGTCGAATCGATTCAAAACCGGTTCGATCTTCCCATGCCATTCGAGTAATGCGCAGGACTTCGTCTTGTGAGAAGCGATTAAATGTGTCTCTAAGCTTAGAAGAGATACTCATGTGTGAACGATAGCATAGGCCTGTCTTTAGTTCAAATATAATTGAACAAAAAAGGCTCTTCCTTATGGAAGAGCCTTTGAAATTCCTTTGGAGGGTTAAAAAGTGATGGTCTTAGTCCATCCCCTGTCCAGCGTCGTGAAGAACTTGGTCCACGAAATCTGGGTAGATACCTAACATCTGTGAAATACCATAGAGAACTTGTACTTCCTCTTCATCGATCGATCCGTCCGCATAACTGATGACAGAAAGATCTTTGATGATATTAAGTTTCGACATGGCATTCATATGAAGGTTCAAAACTTTTGCTTCTTCATAAGCCATATGCATGAGTTCATCTACTGATTTAGAGGTTACTTTTGGTAAAAGTGTAGAGAATGTTTCAGCTTTCACGATTGAACCGAGTGATTCAACCTCAGAGTCTTCAACAACTCCATTAGCTGCAGCGATCGCATAACCAGCAATAAACAAGAACTGCTGAACTGTTGTCGAAAGCTCCGAGTTGTCATTGAGATAGCTTGGCTCCATCAAAGACATAACAGCCTTGATTTCTTTTTCCATTTCACCTTCGGTAATTGTTCCGCCATCTTGACCAATTAGAGTGTGGTAGGTTTCACTTTGCCTAAATAGCTCAAGAGCCTGAATTCTCATCGGGCTAAGAGGGTGAGTTGAGTACCAGTCTTGAGGATCAATTGATTCTTCTGCTCCATTGTTGTCAGCAACCATTTCTGCTCGAAGATCTTTAAATTGGTCAATGTATTCACTGACTTTAAACTCAAGAGAAGAGTCTGTGACTCCTGAGGAAAGTTTAAAGAAAGCATTTGAAACAGCTTCAAAGTTTTTAGAACAAAGAAGTCCAATTCTATCAGCTGAAATCTCAGCATTTCTCTTCCAGGAGTAAAGCTTCATAGCTTGTACTGGTGAAAGTCGACCTGCACCGATTTGAAGAATCATTTGAATTGGCCAGCGATGGTGACCCATTAAAAAGTGACCAATTTCATGGCCAATAACAAACTGTAATTCTTCATTTGTAAACTTCTCAAGAATACCTGAAGTTAACATTATATAAATCTGCCCTTCGCGAGGAGGGTAGCAAAAAGCGTTAAATTGTGTGTCTTGGTAAACATAAAACTCTAGTTCTGCTTTAAGACCAAGAGTCTTCCTGCAGTTTTCACCCATTTCATGAATGTGTGGAGCGATCTTAGGGCTCATTCTCAAACTAGATTTTAAAAGCTCTTTCCGAGAGTTAAATGGGTGCTCATGAGCATGAGCCATTTCTAGTACTTCTTGAAAAGAAGGGTCATCACCGAGCTCGATAATGAGATCGCGATCACCGTCATAAGAAAGAAGTTCGAGATCTACATCGCAAAGAGTGTGATCGTAAACTTTTCTTTCAGGACTTTTTGTGTCGTGAGTTGCATTTTCTACTAATTCTAATGTTGTTTTTTGGTAGGCTTCACTGACTTCTTGAATCTTGGCTTGCATTTCTGCCATGACGTCTTGAAGTTTTTGAAGATCACCTTCGAGTTGTGCGAGTTTAATCTTGCGATTGTACTCTTTTTGAACTTCTGCAAGTTTCTCCTGCAGACCTTCTGTTAATTCTTCTATTTTTTCTGATTCTAAGCGAACCGCCATTGGCCCCTCCATTGTTGCTTAAAGGAATTCAATGATTGTTCGGCTTTATAAGGTCTAGGATTTAGAACTAAATCACATTTCCTTAATATATTTAGGTGTCATTTAAAGTGTATAAAATCAGAGATTTACAAACTGATGCGATGCGTCTAAGCGAGGGTGAAAAACAAAAGTGTAAGAATTGAAAGGAGCGGGGGGAGTCCTTGTATCAATGCGGCTCGCAACATTTTTCGAGATGATACAAAAAGAATAATGGAAGCTCCAAACATGGAACCTAATCCAGCATAAAGAAGGCCTGTTCCAATTCCATTCCAATAGTTATCAGCGCTTCCTATTGAGAACAGTCCGACGATACAGGCTACAGCTAGAAACAAATTGTAAAAGCCTTGGTTAAAGGCAAAGAGCTTATTAGCTTCGGCAGTTTCTTTCGTCATTCCAAAGGCTTTGTTGGTACGTGGGCTCCCCCAGGTTAAACTCTCCATGGTGAATATATAGATATGAATCAAAACTGCTAGTGAAACAAAGATATAGATGAGTATCATGTCGCCCCCAAGTCCATCTAGTAGTAAGTTTAAACTAAAGTCTCAAAGAAGCTAGTGATATTAGGAACGAATTTGAATTTGTCCTGCTCTTCCTTGATTTCCATTGTGCCCAAGAGTGTTTAAATTCACGCCGTACTCCCTTGCAATTTCAATGAGTAAACTGGCTTGGGGAACTGGTCTATCAAATCGACCGACTTCGCGACCCCAACTGAATCCGTTCATATTTCCGGCGAGTAGGGTGGGGATGTTCCTGTCGCCGTGGAATCCATGGGCCATATTTGAAGAACAAAAGGCGATCGTATTGTCGATGAGTTGATGTTCTTTTAGTAAGTTAATTAGAGAGTTAAAATGATTTATATAGGTTCTATTTCCACTCATCATGTTTGAAGTATCTCTAGATCCACCTGGCTCGACTGACCTATGAGCAACCGCATGATTATTAGCCCAAGGGTCACCAGTGCCATTGTTATACATAATAGTGCCTACATGGGTTAGGTCACACTTCATTGCGAGAACCATGAGGGTTTGCATTTGTTGAATGTGTTGAACATAGTTTGATGTTCTTTGATAAGCTGAAGCACTTGGGGCCTCGGGGCATGCAGAATCATTGACGGGCTCCATGGACTTTTCAAGTTCCCTAACTTGTGTCAGAAACAAATCCATCTGAACCTTATCTCGAACACTGAGTTTGTTTGTGATTTCTTGAGTCTCTTCCATGACAAAATCCAAAATGCTTTTGTTTCGGCTCGCAATATAGGCTTTGGCTGCTTCTGGCGCGAATGGAGCGAAGATCAAATCGAAAACACTCTTAGGACTGTAATTTGGAAGGATAGGTGTTGTAGCTGTGCGCCAAGAGATTGCATTTATATAGTGTTGATGAGCACTGCTATTGAAAGCTGGGTGACCTCGATATTGATAGCCCAGTTGTAGCGAGTGGTGAGTTGGCATATTTTGACTATTAAGTTGATCCGCAATCATTTGATCAACACTTCTAGCGCACCTTAGATTGAAGCCATTTTGATTTCGTCCAGTTTGTGGTAGTGATCCCGATAGAAATCCAGCCGTACCAAAGAGATGTTGATCTCTTGGAGCGCGAAGGGAGAGGCCTCGGACCACCATGATATTGTTTCTATTTCCCACTTCGATTTCTTCGAGAACTCCATTGTTGCCAAACCTCCAAATGCCGTCTCCACGGCCCAGGGGTGTATCAATCATTGAAAGACTTCCATTAGGAAAAAAACATCCAATAAACTTTTTATTCATAGCCTGGGCAAAGGCAGTTTCTGAAAGACCCAAGAGAGACTCAAAGCCTGGTAAAGTCAGAGCTATACCAAGGTTTTTAACAAATAGACGTCTAGAAAGCTTTTTCTTCTTCATGATTCAATTACCTTTTTTGCTTTCGAAACGAATATTGCGAAAAATAGGGCTTCCATAGGAGTTAATAAAGAGAGACTTCAAATTGTTTGTACTTTTTAGTTCTTTTTGGCCACAGGAATTGTTGTGATATGGATCTGACTTCGTTGCGAAGCTATGTACTTTTCTCTGGACACAAGAGTTAAATAAATCACTGCTTTTAAGAGCTTCAACGAGGCCGTCTGAATTACTAAAGGTCTTACCTTCAAATTTTCCATTGGCAAAAACTGGGTTTCTGTTTTCGTACTGTTCGCGCCAGATCGCCAGTGAGCTGTAATTTTCTAGTCCTAATCCAATAGGATCGATGCTTGAGTGACAGGAGTTACAGCGAGGGTTTTGTCGATGTCTTGCTAGTCTTTCGTGAACTGGGAGGCCTCTCAATCTTTGTGAGGACTCCTGAATCTCTTCTTGAGTGGCTGCATTTAGGAGAGGAATGTTTTTACATAAAATTCGATCAAGAACCCAAATTCCTCGAGCTACTGGTCGAGTTTGATCGGGATCACCTAAATCAAATAGGGTGGCTCCTTGTTGTAGAAGGCCTCCGCGGTCCTCGGTCATTACTTTTGCGAAATTGTTTGTCGGAGACGAAAGATTATAATGACGAGCTAGATTGCGATTTACATATGTAAAACCGGGTTGAAGTAGGTCTCGACTATCTGAATTATTGGCCAGTAGGTCGCGAAATACGAGATAGGTTTCAGTCGCAAATTCGTTAAAATTCAAGTTTGTACCTTCGATATCTAAATCTCTTTTGGTTGGATTAAGAAAATCAAGCCACTGACCTGAGAATTTAAGGGCCATTCGAGATAGATACTCAGAGTTATTTAAAAGTCTTTCAGCCTGCTCCATGATCACCTTTGGATCATTCAGCTGATCTGATCGAGCTAAATCAAGAAGAGTTTGATCAGGGAGTGAGCTAGTAATTTGAAAAGCTAGCTTTTCGGCAATTTCCCAACTGGAGAGACTTAAAATTTCATTTTCTCGATTGGTTTTAGGGTATCGAAGTTTAAATATGAACTTGGGAGATAGAAAAACAGCTGTAAGTGTTGCGATCGAAGCTGCTCTATGGTTGGAGTTCATCGAGTATTCTTCTGACAAACCAAACTGGCTGCCATAGAGTTGATTGAGTTTATTGAGTGACGAAGATATTGAATCGGATCTCCACAACTTAGCAAGGTTAGCTGTGAGATAGTCTTCCATACATTTTCTAGCAAATGGAAGGTATTGATCGAGGAAACATCGCGATAAATCTGAGTTCGAATAAACTGCATCTGCTAAAAGTTCAGCAGCCTTGAGGCGATCTTTCACAAACAAATTATATATATGAGCACCTGTGAGGTGATTAAAATGAAAGGTCGGAGTGTTGGGAGCCCAATCTTTGGTTAAATCCAACATCTCCGACCTATCACCACCCAGATCATTAAAAACATAAGAGTATTCTTGGTTGGTCAGGGTACCCAGGGCATGAACTGAATAATCAATAGGTTGGTATTGACATGTTGGGGAGTCAGTGAATGTTCCTGGGTCCCCTCCCGATCCTTTTCCCAATTGTTGACTGCATCCCACTAAAAGCACGATTAAGGTTATAGGTATTCCAATGTTCAGTAGTGCTTTTAGCTGTCGCATATTTAAAATTTCGGGTGCAAAAAATGAAAACCTTAAAATTTTTTTTTATGTCTAACTCGTTTTCAATCATTTTTGGCGAATTGTGCAGGTTTTTGTCAAACGCAGAATTATGGCTCCAATTGGCTATTTAAGGCATTTTAGCGGTTACTGATGGTGACATGCTTGAAATTTTTAAGATAATCAAAACTTATACTTTAAGTGCAAAGTATGAAAGCGCACAAAACGAAATTACTTATGAGTTCGCTTTTAAAAACATGTTTGAACCGTCAAAATTGATGATTCGTTTAAGTTTGAAACAGGACTTCCGATAAGTTTTCTGAGAGTGAACGAGAGAGGGTGTACCATTATGAGACGATGTCTTTTGTCTTTTATCATTGTTTTCGGTTTTCATTATCAAGCTCAGTCGTGGTCAGAATTACTGAATGCTATCATCTTACTTGAAGCACGAACTGGAGCTGTAACTGAATATCAAAGGTATCAGGCTCGAACTGCTGCCAATCGCCCCAGTAATCTTTCTGGTGATCAGCAGGGGACTTGCGAAGAAAATGTTCCAGATGACATATTTAAAATAGCCAACGATATGAGGCAGCTTCGCGAGGAGTGTGCTCCTCTAGGCGAGTCTTCAAGCATTGAAAAACCTATCATTGTGGCTGATCTCTCAGATACTGGTGGAAAGATTTTTTCTTTTAATGAAGTCAACGGACAACTTGTGTGTACCAAGAGTTATGACTCAAATTCTTGGGGGACTGGTGCTGGTACCAGTGGTCCTCCTAAACATTGTGCAGATGACGGAAGTAAGATTACTCCAGCAGGCTTGCACCTTTTGACTGAGCATGATGGACAAGAGAAATGGAATAAAGATAATTCTCTTAAGATGCTAGGTCTTGAAACCCAAGGAAGTGAAGATCGTGGAGTTTTAGTTCACGGTGGTCACGGCAGTGCTTCATGTAGCACTCACGGTTGTAGTGGAATGGCTGATGAAGACTTTGATGATTTAAAAGATAATCAGAATGCCTTAGGTGGAATGTGGTATAACTATTTTGGAAGTACTCCAGCAGCAGATGGTTGTAAGGATGATAGTGGCTATAGTGAGACTGCTGAGATGCCTACCTGTGAGGACGTTACGAAAAACCTCAGAGAGCATCCAAACTTGACGGACCCGGCAAATTTACAGTCAAATGAGAATTAATTAGAAATTAGAAAAGAAATTAGAATTCTGGACGTGTTATGTTTTTTTCATTTTTAAAGTTTTCATCACTCATCACAGTCTTTTTAATGGTGTCTAATAACCTTGTGTTGGCTGTGGGGACGCGTGAGCCACCAATTACTAAAGGTACATCAATAACCATCGAATCGTTTCAGCCTGAAACTCAAACCTATGAACTTAAAATCTTGAATAAACCAGCAATAGGACCTAATGTTGCCGCTAAAGAGGATTTATTTAATGCGCTTGGGTTTACGAAAAAGCAGAGGAAAACTTTAAAGAAAGAACCACTTAGTATTAAAGGCATTGTTTACTCTCTAAAGCGTGATCTACCGTTACTCAACAGAAAGCAGATTATTAATAGGCTTTCTCCAAAACAGAGAAAAGAGTTTGATCATCAAGTTAAAAAATACAAAACCTGGTTCAAGTTAAAAGAAAAAAAGCGCCTTGAAGAACTGCAAAAAAAATCAAAGCAAAGTAAATCTAAACAAACGGAATCGAGCAAAAAGTAGGGCTATTGAATCTATAGCCCTTATCTTGAAAA
>CAZFYV010000138.1:0-9158 GCA_964523195.1 uncultured Pseudobdellovibrionaceae bacterium | reverse complement strand
AATATTTAATTTAGTTTTTACAGACAAAAAACGCTTAAAACCACTTAAGTCTTTAAAAATACCCAGATTTATTTTTTAGACAGCTTGCCAACTTTCGTTTTTCAGAGATCTTTTAGAATTGGGCTACTGTATAACTTTTTTTCTCACCCCTAAAAAAAGAGAACTAAATATCTCTAAACTATTGAATTAAAAAATAAATTTTTAACGCTAGAGACCTAACACCTAAAAGCGACAATTCTCGGTCACTTTTTGTAATCATAGGTGAAACATACTGGATTAGCTCGTAGAACGAAATTTTGGATCTAACTGAGTATTAAAGCTACTTGGCGATACGGTAGACAGCATAACAACTCCAGTAAGTCACAAAGCTAGTGAGCAAGAGAATTACTAGAATCATCCACTCCTTCCAAACTCTATCACCGTGGAATGCATGTTGAGGATTCAATGTGTTATATACAATTTTTTCTTTTGTCCCTAGAAAATAGAAATCTTTATCAAAAGTTTTCTCGCCTCGAATTCGAAAATACTCATTATTAACGACATACTCAATGACGGGAAAATACACGTATTCTTCGAACAAAACATCAACCATTCCATCTTCGTAACTTCTTTCTTCTTCTATTTCGATAAGAGTTCCGGCAACAGTTTTTTGATTATTCGAAATTTGCCAGAGAGGGCCAACTTCTTTGATAACGTAATAATTCAACCAAATAGAAATTGCGGCAAAAAAACAGATCACAAAATAATTAAAGTACTTAAGAACTCGCATACCTGACTCTGGATTAAAACACAGGTTCTAAAGAGTTACATCAAATCTTAGATTCAATTTAGTTAATTACATGAAACACAATGTAACGACTGCCTAAGATGCAATCTATTGAAAGCACTAGATAAAATGCAGATAGATGGCTAGATGACGACTAAACAAAGTCTAGTTGTTTGGCGCTCCACTGTCGATCCATGTGCGAATCATATCTTTTTCAGTATTGCTAAGAGGAGTTCCCCCCTGAGGCATACTCTCATCAGCACAAACGATATAGAGACTACTCATAAAAGAGTTACCGGCAACAACTCCACCAGTAGCGATAGTCGTCGCATGATTCGTATAATCTGTTCCTGCTCTAATACCACCTGGCTGGTGACAGTTAAGGCATTTTGGAACAAGAATCTGCTGATGAACTTCGGTAAAGGTTGCTGCTGTATTTACAGGAGTAGGAGTGGGCGTTGGACCACCGCCACCGCCGTTATTACTGTCATCTTCAATTGCTGCAAACCAATTTCGAATTCCAAACTCGATTGCGCCACCTTCAGTAGGACCAAAACCTTGGTGACCACTATTTACTTTTGTAACAATTCTTGAACTCTGAGGACTTGTATCATTAACAAGACTACCTTGGATTAACATATCATGTGCAGACTTTGCATCAGACACAGCAAAAAGAGGAGCCTGGGAGTTACCGTGACATCCACCGCAACTCTGAATTAAGGTATTATGCAAATTGGCTGAAAACGCTGTCACTGATGGATCTATCGAAGATCCCGAATTTTCACCACCTAGTTTATCGTGGACTGGTGCACAGTTTTGATAACCTAAAATACAGAACAATAAGCCCACAACTAGAATAACTAATTTCATAGATTTTCCCTTGTCTCAACCAATTTTGACCCTCTACTAGAATAGCATTTCTTGTGTAATTCACGACCATTGGCATGGATACTTCTCATATCGAGACAACTATCTCTCAGCCCTTCTTAGAATTTGTACAAACTCTTTTCAACACCCTTTCTAGGCTGTATAAACACTAATCAAAATAGGCTACCTGAGCTCTCTTCATAAAGTCTCCCACTAACAATTTGACTGCCAAATCGCTGAGTAAAGCTTCGAATCTGAGCCACCAACTTATATGACTCGTTGCTGTAAAATCACCTTCCTCTCCCTAGGTCTATAGAAGAGCAAACTCAGTTTTCAGTACTCCTATTCTGGTTTACCATCTTTAGGAAGCGATTTCTTATTTTCAAAAAAAAGGAGTTCCAAGTGGGATTAGCAGAAAAACGTGTAGTAAAGGATTTTCAAGACAATCACTTTCCTAAGTTTAAAGGGCAAGTTACTGACAGCGCTAAATTTGATGTAGAAATTGAAGTAGATTGGGACAAACTCGCTGAGCCTGAGTACTCTCACCTTTATATCGAATGCTGGGAAAAAGTTTATTTCATGCCTCTCGTTGAAGCTTTAAATAGTATTACAGCTGACGATATGGGAGCAGAGGCACTTAAAGAGAGTCTAAAGAAAATCCATATTACTAATGAAACTGAATGCAGTAACTCGGGTCGATGGGCTACTTTTGAAGGCGGAGTTTTAAAACTCGATCACAAACCTTGCACAAACGTGGACCAGATCAAAGATCGAGCAGCTTCTACAATTAAATTGCTAGAAGACAACTTATAGTTAATTAGCATAAGAAGATTTTAATTAATGCTAAATAGTGTTTGAAAGCTGGGATAATACCCAGCTTTTTTTATTGGTTCCTTGAAGTTATGTATTAAAATGAAACACAGGGCGTTTTGTTGTAGGCAAAATGTATCAGGTTAGGGCAAAGTGGTATCACAAAGAGAGACTTGTTGGTTGTTGAAGTCTCCCTTTTTTGCATTTTGGCTAAATAGGCTACCGTTACTTCACGTCACTTTAGAGATTTTAGTGTTTATCACCCATATCTCTCATTTAGTTCATTAAAGGCTACCTAAATCCGCTCAGCGGTAAAAACGTTGGTATTTCACGTATCTTCACATTCTATTTTTCATTCTTGGCTTCAGGCCAAACTACATTCGTATATTAATTCTCAGTTTTCTTTGGAGGGGAGATTATATGAGATTATTTAAGGTGTTGTTTATAGCACTTGGTTTCTTTTATTTAACCGCATGTTCGGAAGGTGGCCTTGAGATGGCCATCCCAATCCCAGAGGAAACGAAACTCAAAATTGCTCAGTTTCAGCCACTACCGGCCACACCGGACGGTTCAAATGTTATCAAGTTTGAACCCATGGAAAGGCCCAATGGAGGTAAAATCTATGGGATCGCCTTACAAAACACAATGGCAGTAGCCAGTGGAAACTCCTGGCCCATTAATCAGGGAGAAGGTTTATTTCTAGTTGCAAGTGTCGAAACCGATTCTGGCTTTAAAGGATATATTGCTCAGCCTGCAAGTATCTCAAAGTTCTTCGAAGCTTATGTCAGAGCGGATCACATTCGAGTCACTTCGGGAGGAAATAATTCTTCTGAAGAAGAAGAGTACGAAGAAGAGGTACCACCAGAAGTGGTCATGCCAGATCCTACCTGCCCAGAAGTGGATTTTGCTGAAGTGAATAGAAATGGAAACTTTAAGAAAGTTTCCGCAATCAGAGGCCCTAAGTTCAGAGCCGTCGCAGACGATTTCTTTATGCTGCTCGACACTGAAGAGACTGGATATACGGCCGTTACCATTCAGCTCACTAATCTCGAAATCGTAAGAGATCACCAAAAAAATAAAAATAAGAATATGCCAGCTACGATGAAATCCGTACGTTTGGCGCTCGACCGAACAAAAACAGATCATGCCATTGCATTGAGTGATTTTATAGAAAAATCCAAATGGCATAGTACTCAAATTGTTGTGAATCTAAAAATGGAGATGGCTGTGTACGACGAAAATGAAAACCCTGTTCCTGAAACTCCACCGGTTGTTGAAGAGTGCGAATTCGAAGAGAGAATTGCAAGCCCACTCGTTTTAGATTTCTCAAAGAATCAAAAATTCGAAACTACATCGCTACTAGAATCTAAGACAAAGTTTGATCTCACCAGAGATGGCATCAAAGAAAAGACCGGATGGATAAAGAAAAACACAGCACTTTTGGCAATGGATCGAAATGGCAATGGAATCATAGACAATGGTAATGAGCTTTTTGGTGAATTTACTCGAGCCATCGATGGAAATCTCCACCAGAATGGCTATACTGCTCTAAAGGAGCTTTTAAAAGATTCCACGATGTGTACCAATTTTATTGAATCATCAAATCCATATTTCTCAAGACTAAGACTGTGGTTTGATGAAAATGAAGATGGCATAAGCCAAAAAGAGGAGCTCAAAACGTTAAAAGAAATGGGCGTAACGGCGATAGATACCAACTATCAAGAGTCACCTCTAAGCGTACAAGCTCCTTTTCAAAACGATATCAAGTATCAAGCTAAATTCCACGGACCGGAACAATGCGGCCAGGAAGGCTGTAATAGCTATGATGTATACTTTGCTGCAACTGTACTTAGGAGACTCAGTAAAGCAGTAAAGTAGTTTCTTAAAGGGCCTCGAATAGGGATGTTTGAGGTCACTTTCATTCTCGCATAGGCAGAAAGAACGTATCCCCTCTGCCGTTTTTTTTAAAAGCTCCAGATCATCCTACAATCTGGAGCAATCTTAATTCAATTACTGTACTTCAGCTAAACAAGACTTCAAATAATTAAATATAAGATTTCGAGCCTTATTTTTACTTGCGACATTGTTATAGACCTTGTTTGGAATATTAAACTGTGCAAGTGAGTTTCTGTTGTAGTCATTTGCTAGACTTAGAGGTTCTCCCTCAGACAGATAGGCTCCAAATTCTGCACCATGTATATCACCCGTCGCAAATCCCATGGCATGAACAATTACAATTTTTATTCTATCATCTGCACTAAGATGGCTAATGGGAGAAGCTTCGAGATAACTCTCTCTTAAAATACTGTCCCATCTTTTAGGGGCTTTTGCATATTGCTCTGGAGTGAGCCCATAAAGCCCACTTAAGCCAACGTCCAAAGCATAGCTTGTACCTTCCATAAGTTCTGCAATTTCAGGTATATTGAGAGTTGTCTGGGTGTCTGCAAGTGCCACACATGGGACTTTAGTTGATTGCTTTAAATGATGAGATGCACTTGACGAGTCGCCAAGATCGTCGTGCAATGCTATCCACAAGGAGATTCCGCCTCCCGCCGATATACCTGATAAGGCTATTTTATCTTTACTATAACCATGATATTTAGCCGTCGATCTTAACTTTTGAAGTGCTCTTGCACTATCTTCCATCTGAACAGGGTAAGGCATAGTCTTAGACTTCCTGAAAGGAAACTCCCCTGAGAGTCTGTAATTGATAGTCGCCCACGCCATTCCGGCGTCGAGATACTTTTTAGCAGGTACCTTGCTCTCTATTCCGGAACTCTTGTCGCCCGTGTAGTACCCACCACCATGAATATAAATAACGAGCGGTGGTTTGCTATATAAATTCTTATTTGGAAGATACAAGTCGTACTTCTGAAGACTATGACTTCCATAGGAGATATTCTTTTTGCACCTAAATTCTACACTTTCAATCTTGCAGGTCTCATATGCCCCCTTCGATTGAGCTATCGTAGCCTCTAAAACAAAAAATGATAGGATTGCTACTAGTACAATGTTTAGATCATGTCTCGATTTAAAAGTATTATATGAACTTACTGATTTCATTGGCCCTCCATTCACCGATTCCCTGAATCAGAAACTGAGAGCAACTCAAAAAGTTTTGAAGACACCAAAGAAATTTTATTTTTACTAGATAAAAATAAATCCGTGTATAACTAGTTTTCAATTTTTCGAGATTGAAAAAAGTCTAGACAGCTAAATTTAATGTAAGGTTTGTGGTCGACTTTTAACGAGGCTCAAATAATTTTCATAGCCTTCAAAGATTTCATCGCCAACCTTGTCATAAACCTGAGTCAGCAGGTCTGCTGCTTTTTCATCTTCATGACGATCGGCATGCAAAACACCGAGCCTGAAAAGCACGAATGGATTCGATTGATCAAGCTCGAAAGCTTTTGAAAAATATAAGAATGATTCCTGATCTTTTTCAGCTAAAAAATAAGCTTCGCCAATCGAGGCGTAAAGCCAGTCACAGGCTTCCCACTCCTCACGAGGCTCTGGTAAAAGTTCTAAGGCTTGCTTCCAAACTTTTATGGCAGATTCGAAATCGTCTTTTTCATCCAAAAAAGAATTTCCTTGTTCGGAAAGTTCGTCAATTTTCTTTGCGATATCTTCAGGCAACGTTTTCATAATCCACCTCAGCATTAAGTTTGAAGCTACTTCTATATTTTCGCCCAAACAAAAAAGCTCTGCAAGTCCAATACTCGAGATTTTGCAAAACCAGGGTCGAACTCAATTCTCCGAAGAAATGACTCGCTCAATCAACGGCGGATTATTGTCCGCTTTTTTTATAGGACTGTTTCTGATCTCAGTTTTTTCAAGATTGATATGATGGTATTTGTTTATCTCGATATCGTCTGCTTGGTAGACGACCTTACTTCCTTTATAAAGGACCAATTTCACTTTAGAATTATTTTGAAGCCCAAAAAACAATCTCTGGTCAGATTGACTATGAAATCCAGTTAGACCACCGGTCATGAATCTAACTTGCTTCTTTCCACTTTGCATGAGCTCTGCGCGGTAACCATGTACCCTAATATTTTTTATTGGTCCGGAAACATTAAATCCAACCCATCTTTTATTAATCTCAGAAGTATTTTCGAGGAAGCGTGCCGGCCCATTATATGGCGACACGAGTAGGTCAAGGTCGCCATCGTTATCATAGTCGATTGTTACAGCCGCCCTACCGTCCCATATTTTGATAGAATCAAAAGCCTTCGCAACATCTCTAAATTTCCCATCTTCATTGATAAAAAGGCAGTCACGCTGTGCCTCCCCTAGCCCCTCGACTCTATTTCGAAGATTATATTTATTCAAAAAAGAGCGCGGCAAGCTTGAAATATTTGAAAGTTTAAATTGATTCTCTCTCACCAAGTCTCTATTCACACTACTTGTTACATGCCCGTTACTTACGTAGAGATCCTCTTTTCCATCTACATTAAAATCGGCAAAAACTGATCCCCATGACCATCGACAATTGTTTACTTTTAAGTCCATGGCGCTATTAGAATATTCTGATTCATTGAGTTTCCACATAAAGTTACCCTTATGCAGGTATCCACTTCGATGAATATTGCTAATGTAAAGCATGGGCTGATTATCTACTGACCCTAAGCTCACACCCATTCCTGCATGACGATCAGGAAAGGGAAAGAGGTCTAAATCTGAAAACTCTTTCTTTGTTTTATCGTATTCAATAACCTGATCTGGACCCCAGTCATTTGCTATATAAAGAGTTCCATCGGGGAGAGCGAGCGAAGCAAGAGACCATTGGGTCAAATTGGAGACAATTCGATCACTTCGATCGACAAATTTCCCACCGCCTAGGTTCTCGAAGACTAAATTTAAGCCTCCATTACGGGCATTGTGCTCGTTTTCATTCCATTTCTTCTCACCTGAGACCCTAAAGTCCAAAAGGTAAAAATCTTTGTGATACCGAGTAAGAAATAGATCTAAATCGCCATCTTGATCAAAGTCCCATAAAGTCACGCTACTGATATTTGGGCAGGAATTCTCATTAAAAAGAAAGCTCTTCTTTTTATCAAACGCCTTCCCATCAAATTCATAAAGATGGGGGCATCCATAACCGAATACAATAAGATCCTCATTTCCATCTTCATTGTAATCAAAGAATATTGGGTGAGTGGGAAACAGATCCTTCCCGCGAGTATCAATTCCATTTTCTATGGCAATCTCTTTAAAACCTTTTCCCTTGTTGTTGATGTACAGCTGGGAATTTATTTCTGGATTCGATGACGCGAGAAAAAAGTCTTTCCAACCGTCATTATTAACATCTCCTACGGCAATTCCAGATGAAATAAAGACAATCTTTAAAAAGTAATCATGTTCTTGATAATCGACCTCTAAGGCATTTTCAACATCCCTCGGAGTGGTTGGGTGAATATGATTAAATTCAATCCCAAGTTCTTCGGTTTTATCCACTAACGAAAAATCCAGGTTTTTATGACTTTCAACATTTAAAGTTAAATTTAATGCAATCAACGCCAGGGGCACAGTTGCCATTCTAGCAATAGTATTATGTGTATAGCCTGCCCGCATAAATGGCACAGCAAAGCACATTATGAAAAGGGAATAAAATGCTCCATTAGGTATGTAGAGAGATCTAAAAAGAAACTCTAAGCCGGCGATACAAGCTCCAAACAGAATCGCCTTTTTACCAGGACTTGGGGTGGTCATGGGGTCAGATACCATATGAAAGGTAAATAATAGTATCGAAGGAGAAAGCAAAATCCCATATACAACAATGGGGTCCTCTCCTCCCACAAAAATTCTTAATAACCCAATGATCGAATAAAAGAAGAGCCAACTAAAACTAACAATCCATTGCCTGGCGTAGATCACATTAAATGTACCCAAAACAAAGAAGAGTAAGGCAAAACCAAAACCCTCTGGGCCCATAATATGCTGACTGCCAGTTGCGAAACTCGAAAACCCAACCAGAACCATTACCGTTCCAAAGTTTCCCGGGTTAATGAAGTGGCGACCAGCTGAAGTTAAGAAACTCTTATTGAGCAAGGCAAGTGTAACGGATATCAAATACACCCACCAAAAGTTTGCATCTATTAAAACGCAACAGGCTAGTGCAATAATTATTGAACTAAATGGGAATCTTACTTTTTTGTAATAGAATTTGGAAATTAGGAGTTCTAGTCCCATCCCAAATAGAATGGCTGTGAATACCGTCGAATAGCTCTGATTGAATGAGAAAAACTCTCGGGTAACGATTGTATAAACCGAAAGAGAAAGAATTTGAATAATTCTTGGATCAAATGGTCTTTTCTTGGACCGCTCTTCCCATGATAGTACTCTGTCTCCGCCCCCAAACATCAATATAATATTAATGAGTTTAGCGACGAGTCTCTAGTCCAGAATACCTTATCGAGATTTCGAGCCTTTCTAATCTCAAAATAGTTCAAGACTATCGGTTATCGGCATTTGAACAGCGGGGTCATTCGAAAAATTCTCGCCTAAAACAATTTCCTAATATCATCGACGAAGAAGATGTACAGAAACTGAGTTTCAAAATTAATTTCTATAGTTCTAGGAGCTAACTCGATGCTGTAGGTATCTACTGCGAGAGAGCGGCGACGACGAAATATAGGAATTTATGAAGAAACTTAGGCAAAAAAAAAAGGCCGAGGTTTAACCCTCGGCCATAAAATAGGCATCGTGCTACTCT
>CAZFYV010000137.1:0-9184 GCA_964523195.1 uncultured Pseudobdellovibrionaceae bacterium | reverse complement strand
CCTAGACGAGCGGCCAGAGTTGATGTTTAGAAACACTTGTTCTCGCATGCAACCTGTTAACAAATTAGAAGATTTCCTTAGATTGTAACTTCCTTGGTTTAGTTTTGATTCTCATGACTTAGCCATCGTCTGAATCCTTCCGAAATATATTTATGGTTCTATAAAAAGGAATTTAGAACTTCTTGAACATTAGGGAAGATTTTGAAGTTTACAACAAAGCTCTTTTTATCACTTTCGATTTCTGCGTTCATTTCTATGGGCGTGGGTGTGGTAATCTATACAAATCTCACTTCCTTAATTTCCTCACAAGACATTGTTGAGTCCAATCAAAATTATATTCGACTGTTAGCCAAAGTTCAGACGGATTTTTTGAGTCTAGAAACTGGAATCAGGGGTTTTCTTCTCACAGGTGACGATGAGTATTTAAAACCGTTCTCGGATGCCGAAGGGGTTCTTGAAGCGACGGTGGCCGAGCTATTAAGCACGATGAATCAAGAGACTACACAAGAAGTTGAAATCAAAAAGTTAATAGATATTAAAAACCAGTGGATGAACGATGTTGTTGTTCCAGCGATGCTTGGTCGGAGAAAGCTGAGTCGAGGGATGATTTCTCGTGAGAAGTACGAAGAAGATTTTAAAAACCTGAGATCAAATGTGCTTTCAAAAAAATTAAGAGAACATGCTGATTCCCTTCTTCAAAGAGAAGAAGAGTATTTAAAGTCGACCATCGCCAAAAATAATCTCCTTGCAGAACGCGCTCAATCAGCTACATTTTGGGGTGTGGTTCTCTCCACAGTGATTATGTTTTTGATGCTCTATTTTATGAGTAAGTCTTTAAATAGAAACTTGAGAGAGCTTTTTTCAGTTCTCAACCGAGAAACTGAAGCTTTGTCTGTAGTTTCGAATTCAATCGCCGATGAATCAAATACTCTGCAAACGAGTAGTGAAAAGCAGTTCACCTCTTTAATAGAAGTAACAACATTAATCGATCGTATCAAAGAGGCATCCATAACAAACCAAAATTCATTGGAAGATTTTACAGACTTTATCAAAAAAGTTCAGCAAAACAATGAAAGAGGAAAGCGGTCAGTAGAAGATTTGGCTAGTAATGTGAACAGAAACTCTGATGTTAAAATTCAGATTGGTGAACTCAAAGAAGTCATGAACTCTATTAGAGAGTCTTGTTTGGTTATTAATAACATCGTTTCAAAGACTCAGATTTTAAGTTTCAATGCCTCTGTTGAATCGGCAAGAGCAGGAGCACAAGGAAAAGGTTTCTCAGTTATCGCAGATGAAATTCGTAAGCTTGCAGAGCTTAGCGGGGAATCTGCTTCCAAGATCACAAAGCAGATCGACGACAGTGAAAAGGCCGTTGATCGAGTGATCGATGATACAGGGGCTGTCCTTGATGAAACGAACACAAAGGTAGAGGAAATCAATGCTTTATTTACAGAGATAGCTAGTAGTTCAGAGATGTTAAACGAAAAGATAGGTATTGTCTCAGAGCATTTTGCGACTCAAAGTAATCAGATTAAAGGCGTTGTTGAAGAGGTTGTTACCGTTGAAGCTATCGCTAAGTCGAATCAAGAGTTGTCAGTGAAAAATTCTAGGCAAGCTAAGAAGCTATCTAAGCAACGAAATAGTTTGATCGAGTCGAGTAATTTATACAGTAATAAGTTTTTGGGTAATCTCGTATTTAAAGAGTCAGATGAAAAAGATTTTGATGAGGCTGAAGTTCAGCAGTCTATAGAAGATCTTTTTGATGATGATTTTGAAATGGGCGCATAAGAAAAATATTTGGGGGAATTTGTGAGAGTCATAATTGGTATTCTTGTTCTAATGTTGTTTATCTTCGGATCGACCTCTTGTCAGTCAAATAATTCCAAGACTAATGAGACTGCAGGAAAGTCTGATTCAATGAGTCCGTTAGATAAACTGAAAGCAAGTTATTCACGCCCAAGTGAGGTGCCTTCACCTCAAGGTAATGAAATTACTCCTCCTAGGGTAGAACTTGGTAAACTTCTCTTTTTTGATCCAAGGTTGTCTGGTTCGAAAGTAATGAGTTGTGCCACTTGCCATAATCCTTCATTGGGCTGGGAGGACGGGCTTCCCAAAGGTAAAGGCCACAATCATAAAACTTTGGCTCGTAAGACTCCCACGGTCCTAAATTTAGCTTGGACACCTCGTTTGTTCTGGGATGGACGTGCTACGAGTCTAGAAGAGCAGGCTTTGGGACCAATTGCCTCTGCTGACGAAATGAATCTCCCTTTGAAAGATGCCGAAAAAGCGTTTCAAAAAATAGAGGGTTACAAACCTTATTTTGAAAAGGCCTATCCTGGAGAGCCAGTCAACAAGGATACTATAGCAAAAGCCCTCGCAGTATTTCAGAGAACTTTAGTTTCTGCTGAAGCACCCTTTGACAAGTGGTTGAATGGAGATGAGAAGGCCATTTCAAAACAAGCGATTGCTGGCTTTGAAGTTTTTAATGGGAAAGCCAAATGTGTTTCTTGCCACGCAGGCTGGAATTTTACAGATCATAGCTTTCACGATATCGGAGTTAAAACTAGCGACAAAGGTCGTGGTAAATTATTACCACTGAAATCTATGCAATTTGCTTTCAAAACGCCTGGGCTAAGAAATATAGATCAACGGGGCCCTTATATGCACAACGGCTCAGAGAAAAATCTAATGGATGTTGTAGAATTTTACGATCGTGGAGGTGATGTAAAGAGGCCTAGTCTTTCGCCTCTCATCAGTAAGCTAAACTTAACTCAACAAGAAAAGAAAAACCTAGTAATATTTATGAGAACCCTAACGAGCCGAGATAAAGACATTGTCATCCCGGTTTTACCCCAATAAGAGGTATTTATAATGAAGTACTTTGCTATTCTTTCGATCATCAGCGTTTTTTCATCAGTTTCAGTCGGGTCCATTACTCATACCATTGATCAAAAAGATAAAAAGTTTAGTCAGGAGTCTATCGTTGTTAATATAGGGGATACTATTGTTTTTAAAAATTCAGATCCCTTTCAGCACAATGTTTATTCATTGAGTGAGGGGAATTCCTTTGAACTCAAGATACAAAAGCCTGGAGAGTCGAGTCCTGTTCCTTTAAAAAAGAAAAAATTTAAAGGTGGCGAAATGATGGTTGAATGCGCGATTCATCCAACTATGAAATTAAAAGTCAAAATAAATGGCGGAGATAAAAAAGAATCCACAAAAAAAGACTCAAAAAAGTCAGCTAAAAAGTAATCTCTCTAACGGGAACATCGATGTTAAGATTTATTTTCGTATTGGCTTTTCTGCTCGGCTCGACCCTTGGATGTACATCTTCTAAGGAGGCAAAGACATCAGGAAAGCTTATCGCCTCTGATTTTGATTATGAAAAAACAAAACAGAAATACATTGCAAATTGCTCTACTTGTCACGGAGTTGAGGGGCGTGGTGATGGAGTGGCTGCAAAGGCTATGAAACAGAAGCCAAGAAACTTTGTTTTAGGGGACTTTAAATATGGTGGAACCAAAGAAGAGATTTTTGCCACCATAACAAAGGGAATTGATGGTACACCCATGCCCCCATGGGATACTCTCCCAGAACAAGATCGAAGGGATCTGGCGCAATTTGTTTTGCTGTTTGTCCAAAAAAGATAACTTGTTTGTCCTGAGAGTCTATCCAAAATGGCACTAGTTAGCGCCTTCTGTTTACAGCCTAATGGGTCGCATTTTTGATTCATCTAATCACAAATCGCGTCGGTCCACCTGGTATGAAAGAACAGGCTCGATTCTAAAATTGATGATGGGTAATAAATTGCTTTCTAGAGTTACCAGAAAGCCTTCCCAGGGAATAGCCTTTGCAATTATCTAGGTCATGATTTCGATACTCCAAAGGTCTTACATATTTTGCGGATTAGCTGTGTTTTTGGTGCTCATTTTGGAACCATCAATATCTGCATCTCAGACCTGTCAGGATGTCTTTGGCATACGAAAATCGGGGTTTCAAAATCTCGAGTCTCCTGAATTTTCACCTTTGGCGAAGGCTAACCAAATGTTTGGTCAGTTGCCTGCTGTCTCTATCTCGAATCATAAAATCGAAAGCGTAATGGAGAAGATTTCAAGCCATCGAATGATCCTTTTTAGTGGATTTCACTTCGAAGCTTTGTCTGAGGGGATGATTAAAGCCAGCTTATATAATGATGAATTTTATAATGTTTTTGGAAATTATAAAATTTTAGGTACTGGTGTTTCAGCCCTACTATGGGGCTCGGCTGGTGCACCTGAGGCTATTAGTGAAATGGCTGAATTAGGAGAATCTATAAAGATTATGAATCCAGCCATGCTTAATAAGCTTGCCGAAGAAACATGGTCATCCTTAGTTCGAGGATTTGAAAATATGAATCCTGCGGAGTCGAGAGATTCTTTAGCCGACTTTATGTTTTCGTTTGAGCAATTTGACCAAGATGAGTTTGATGCGGCTAAAGCAGCGGTTATGGAGATTGATCAAGACCCTCAAATGAGACGACTTGCCATAGAGGTGATTATTTACACAATGCCAGAAATGGTGAGACGAAGTATTGCTGCTGGTAAGTATATCCAAGACATACGCACAAATATGATTCCAAGAGTTCACGCGAAAAATGGCTTGCTCGCAGGATTGTTTACGTTCGCTCTTACGACTGGTGGTCTAAGCATATTAGGTTTTCCAGCATTGGAATTTTCGACTGGTTTTGCTTATCTTTACACCGTGATGATGGGTGGAATGGGAGGCTTACTCCTTTCTAAAAAGAAAGAGCGGGGAATAGGTAGACTTGTCCATAAATTTTATAGAAGAAGAGCAATACGTAGAGCTCGTAAGTTTGGGAAGCAGAAGCTAGCTATCGGACATTTTCATCATTCAAGTCATGTTATTACAGTCCAAAAGTATTTGGAAAATTTAAGTCATCAAGTTCAGGGACATGATCTCGATACTGATACCCGAGAATTGGTTGATTCGTTGGGAAAAGCTTTGTCTGAGGTCACTGAGCTCGTTTCATCAATATTCCAACCAAATAGTCAGTTGCCGAAGTTGGTTAAGTCGTTCAAGAAAGAATCAGATCGTATTCGAAAAAGTTCACTGGTTTTTGATATTTCCAGTTCAATCCAGCTAGAGATATCTCAATTGAAGGATGCTGCTTCAAATTTGGATGAGGTGCGTGGGGAAGTTCAAGTCTTAGCTGAGTTAACAAAAGATAGGCTTGAAAGTGAGGAAGACGAAGGTTTAAAAAATATTTTAGCTACAACTCATAGTTCCCTAACCGAAATTATTGGAACGATTTCGACCTATCAAGATTTGTTAGCGAGATCCCAAGAGTTATATTCAGAGATAACTACTAGTGAAGACATTAAAAATGCCGACAATGAATCTGAATTTTTAAAAGCCGTTGAGGAGTATATTGAGCTTCTTCATCCAGATAAGACGAGGTGGAGAAGATGATAAGGTTCCTATTGACTGTCTTACTCTCAAGTTTATTTGTCTCAAGTGGTTTAGCCCAGAACTCGCTGGATATTCAAAAGATTCAGCGTCTTTTGGAAGTGACTTCTCAGACCAGTTATCAGTTTGATACCTTGGGCGTTTCTGAAGATCTCGTTAGAAATTTCGATGGGCCTTCGAGTACTGATTACTCCATGTCTCGATATAGGTTTCCAAGCGGTTTGGATACCATTTATCAAAGTTTTGATTATAGTAGCTGGAAGATATCAACCGGTTTTATTTTTGATTATGTGACTACAGGCGACTATGACTTAGTCGGGGCATTGAAAGTAAAACGTGACTTATATAATTCGAAGGGTTTTATAGAAGCTGCTGCTCGATTAGGGATGATGCAGGTTTCTGACGGTTTTTCTACCCAAACTAAGAGCTCGGCTATTCTTATATCAACTGGATTTCGACTCTAGACATCTGAAAATAGGCTTTGAAAATAAGGGTAAGTTTTTGAAAAGCTTTGTTCTCTGCGCTCGTCTAAGATTTTAATATAGTTTTTCAGTTCTTTTAGACGGTGACTGTCATCTGATGAATTCATAAAGTTCACCATATACTCGGCAATGGCTTTTGCTTTTGGAGTTTTGTAATCGTGGTTCAGTAATTTTTCACTAACGAGTTGCTTTTGTTCTTTTTTTAAAACAGTTGCGCTCAGAAACTCTGGGTGAGTGAGGTGAGTTGGATTATAGAATTTATCGTCTTTACGTTCGAGCCACCAGTCCGAAGTCTCTGGGTAGTCATATATATTGAGAAGGCTAATCGTCGAACGCAGACCGAGAGATAAATTAGGCATTCGTTTTTCAAGTTCCACAAAAAAATCAAGTGTCGACTCGATGGTTTCAGTTTTCTCTGGATATCGAATATATTCAGCACTAGGACCTTTAGCATCGAAACTGAGAGCAATTTCGATGGTTTTAAATTTTTTCCAAGATTCAATGAGACTTTCTTTTGGCTTTATTGTGCAATTTGTAGAGTAATTAAGAATAATGTTTTTGGCTTGGCCACGCTCTACAAGTTGGTCGATCAGTTTGTAGTGGTCTTTAATGACTAAAGGCTCTCCTCCAGTAAACTTAATATGCACAAGGTCGTCTAGAAATGGATCCAAATCACTGATCTCCATTGATGAAAACTTTTTGTCATTCAAAGTTCTTCCTAGAACTGCTTTTTCATCATCAAACCATTTTGAAGAATACCTTGAATCACACATTCTGCATGCGAGATTACAAGTATTGCTAATCGCTAGCTCTACCCATCTAATTTTGGGTTGATCCATGTCGACGAGTTCCTCAATAGGTAAATCTGAATTGTTAATGTATCTTTCTCGTAGAGACTTCTTTCCAGATTCTTGCTCTTCATAACAGCGTCTACATCCCTCTATGGGTTCGCCCGCTTTTGATTTAGTTCGAAGCTCTTCCATCCAGGGGCTGTAAAACAAGTCTTTAAGTTTTGCATTATTGAGATTGAATTCCTTAGGAACATTTCCACCTTGAAATCGACAACAGGGTTTTACTCTTCCAGTAGGATCAACAAAAAGATGATCCCACAAGAGGCTACACCATGTCTTATTTTGAGGAAATTTTGATGTCATTTTAGCTCCCACAAATAAGTATAGATAGAGTCTGAGTCCCTGTCTATGATCGAGAATTCATTCGATAAAGCTCAAAAAAAACTCGCTACATCCATAAGTAATTGGAAATACTGGATAAATTCCCTCATTTTTTTAGCAACTTTTGTTAGAGGTGAGTGTTTCTGAAGTATCAAAAGGAGTTAACTATGAAGCACGTACTATTATTATCTATCTTTTTCGCATTTGTAGCGGCCATGCTAATCGATATAGAGAGCGCTGAAGCTCGTAAAAGAATGGATCGAAGACAGACAAAACAAGCTGTTCGAGCTGCACACGGTGTGAAAAATGGGGAACTGACCAAAGGGGAATTTAGATCCATAAAACGGGGACAACGACGAGTTCGTAGAGCCGAGAGAAAAGCAAAAGCTGATGGAGATGTGACTCTTAAAGAAAAGGCTAAAATTGAGGCTATGCAGGATCGACAAAGCCGAAAGATTTATCGTTTAAAGCATAACGATAAAAATAGGGATTCTGAGTAGGAAATTTTTCAAAATGAAATCCCTTTCAAATGGATTTGGAAGGGATTTCGTTATTATTTAAAATGATGCGCCGCCATGCCTTGACCCTCGCTGGAGAATTAGGGATCACTAGCCCTTACGCACAGATGAGAGGTTTGAATGCGCTACGAGATTCTAGATTCAATTCGTAATCAAGATAAAGATCAGCTTAAAGAGAATTTTGCGATTGATATTCTTACCGGTTTCTCAGCGCGCAAGAAATACATCCCATCCAAGTACTTTTATGATGCTAAAGGCTCTGAGTTGTTCGAACAAATCACAGACCAAGTGGATTATTATCCTACGAAATGTGAGTTTGAAGTTTTTGAACGCAACAAAGGTCAGATCGCCGGAGTGATTGGAAAAGACCATTTCAATTTGATTGAACTAGGTGCAGGTGACGGTCGGAAAACTCGCGTACTTTTGGAAGAGTTTCTTGCCAAGGACATGAACTTTACTTATGTGCCCGTTGATATTTCGGAGTCAGCGGTTTCTAATATGGACCAACAGTTTGCTAAGGAGTTTCCAAATCTCGATTTTAAAGGCATTGTTGGTGAGTATATTGATTCTATAGAATCGATTAAATCCAATTCTAAGGGAAGAAATGTACTACTTTTTCTTGGATCTAATATTGGAAACTTTAACCCTGAGTCTGCTTTCGTTTTTCTTCGGATTCTTTGGAAGCATATGAATCCTGATGACTATATGCTGATCGGATTTGATCTCAAAAAAGACTTAAAGAAGTTAACTAGAGCGTACAACGATGAAAAAGGTGTTACCGCTGAATTTAACCTCAATGTTTTGAGACGAATTAATAACGAGTTGGGTGGCACCTTTGACCTTAGTAAATTTGCCCATCATGGAATTTATAATCCTAAAATTGGAGCCATGGAGAGTTATCTAATTTCATTAGAAGATCAGGATGTCTATATCGGAGAAATCGAAAAGGCATTTCATTTTAATGCCTATGAACCGATTCACCTTGAATATTCAAACAAATATCTTCTACCTGATATTGAAAAGATGGCATCTGATACTGGGTTTTCTTTGGTTGAGAACTTCTTTGATTCAGAGAAGAACTTTGTCGACTCCCTTTGGCGGGTACAGAAAGTCACTGTAAATCCTTTTTAGTCAGTTGGCTGCAGTTAACTAGGCTTAACTTACTAGATAGAAAAGACTAGATAATATTGAGTTACACCAGTTTTCAATCTGACCTACGCTCAAATTAAAACTATCGTAACGTAAGCTGGTGACGAAAATACATAGTCCTATCAGGCCGATTCGAAGTCCCTTCTTTTTAAAGAAAGTGAGGTCAGTTAGTCTTTTGTGAGCCCAATTCATAATTGGCTGAGTTCCAAGCCAGAAGGCCGTCACAAAGATCATAGCTTCGATAAATGTAGGCGCTGTAAAGCTGAGAATCAGAACTGCGTATAAGACGCCACAGGGTATGAGAGCGGTTAGAAACCCTCCCAATAATTGATATACTGAATAAGATGTGTCTCTGTTTTTAAGCAATAAGTTTGTAACATAATTTTTTGTGAATCTT
>CAZFYV010000136.1:5610-9221 GCA_964523195.1 uncultured Pseudobdellovibrionaceae bacterium | reverse complement strand
ATCGATAAACTCAAAAAACTAATTCGAGTTAAACTTCACAGTTGGCTGGAATCAAATCCCATTTCCCGTTGGCTAGATATTAAACTTATGGTTCCCCCAGGAGATTTGAAAAGAGCCATAAAGTTTGCTGAAGAGATCTGTAACCACCCTGGATTCTCAAAATTTGCAACCTTGAGATTTCAAGCACTTTGGCTTCCAGATGACCCCAATACTTTGTATCCCTATAGCGAAAAAGAACTCGAATTTTTTGAGATTTACAACCGTGATGATACTATTGCCGACTTACTCAGCTCGAGCCGAAAAAAACAAGAATACAGCGAATTAGCACCTACTTCTTAGATGCTCCACGCTTTAAAATCCTCCTAAAATAGGCTCCTGATAACACAAAGGCAACTCGCCAGACCACATGCTGCTTAAACCAGTGATACATCATATCACCAGAGAAGTACTTCGCCATTCTCCAGTGAATATAAAGTAGATACCAGCTTCTGATTTTGAAATACACTGCTATAGTTTCGTACTTCTTTTTTGTTATCCATCGAGCCAGATTACTATGTTTATAAAAAAGACCATAATAGTAAACTCGCAAAAACTCAGACCTATAAAACAAGGATGCAGCTGTTTTTCCGTGTGTCGATTTTACATAACGAACTCGACTATTGAGATCCGATTTCTGTGAATATTTTTTTCGATCATGAAATACATAGTCCTTGAGTAGACCACTCAACTTTTCCACGCTTCCAGGTTTGTAGTCTAAAAACAAAAATGGCTCGATAAGTTCAAGTTCGATAAGCTGAGGCCCATTTGCAGTTTGAACGATATCAACTCGTGCATAAAAAGGCTCTTCATTTAAACTCTTAAGAGTGACTTCAGCTAACTTTAAGGACTCAGCTTTTGGCTCAGACAATAGAGATGTACCACCATACTCCTCTTGAACCCTAAAGTCTCCGCCTTTAGGAGTTTTCAATATACTATGACTAAGCTCTCCTCCAAGGAATACAATCGACCACTCACCTTCGGACCGGATCTCTTCTAAAAAAGGCTGAACCATGACGTCTCGACCGACCAAAGCAGCGTGGACTTCATTCTTTAGCTCCTTAGAGTTATCCCACTGGTCTTTATTTACCTTGAATGTACTAAATGCTGAGGCCGAAACTCTAGGCTTAACAACAAGAGTCTCACTGGAAAACAACTCAAAGCTTGACTCCAAACGGTCAACAATATCCCAATGAAAAAACTCAGTTGGGACAATTGAAACCCCTTTTCTTTCTAATTCTGAAAGATAAATTTTATCACTGTTCCAATGAATGAGAGCACTAGAGTTACAAACCACAACACCAAGTTGCTCCAGCTCTTCTATAACTTTTTTAAATTGAAACACTCTCAGGTGATAATCCCAAGTTGAACGAATGACCACAACATCGGGTGCATTTTCCAATAGGCCAGGATCATCCCAAGCAATTACGTCTACTTTGAAACCAATCTCTTGTAAATTCTCTCGCAAAGCCTGATCTTCAGGATTGAGATCCATCATAGATTTACTTGTTAGAATTGCGAGATGCCCGGACATACTCAATTTGTCCTACGAAATATTCATATTTTCAAGGGTCTTTTCTAAGCGGCATCAGATTGGGAAGCTTTTGACTTCAATTCCAAGACAAATTCAGTGTTAGCACAATTAGGGTTGTAATTAAGGTCACCTTCCATCGATTGCATAATCGATTTAGAGATTGAAAGTCCGAGGCCTGTTCCTTTTCCAACGTCTTTTGTAGAGAAAAAGGGTTCCATAATTCTGTCACGAATATCTTCTGGAATTCCATTCCCCGAATCTCTCACTCTCAAAACCACACTTCGCCCTTTTGGCTCCGTTACAAGTCGAACCCACTTTTGAGAATTTGTCTGGATCGCATCAAATGAATTATTCAGAAGATTCAAAAGTACCTGTTCAAATTGAACTCGATTAACTTGAACTAGTAGCTGACCATCAAATAGATCTTTATTTACTTTCACACCATGGCTTTGAAACTTCTCATAGCAGAGATCTAAAACGCTAGACACCAAAACATCCAGAGGCAACTCGACGACTTCATCTTGACCCTCGCCTTTATTGGCAAACTTTAAAAGACCAGAAACAATTCTTGAAATTCGCTGCACCGTTTTTTGTGACATTTTCACAAAATGCTTGAGCCGAGCCGGTTCAACATCCCCTTTTTCAACGAGCTTTTCCATATTGTGAACAGCACCCATTAGAATCGCCAACGGGTTATTAATCTCATGTGCGATTCCACCAGCCATCTCACCTAGAGAAGCTAATCGAGAATTCTGAAAAGCCTGGGCCCGCTGCTGCTCTAAAGCTTCAGTCATTTTCTTTTGTTCAGAAAGATCCCGCATGGTCGCAGAAATATAAAGCAATTCTCCATCGTCGTTAAAATGAGGGTTCATCAAGTTATCTACAATTATTTCATGCCCATTTTGATTGTTGATCTTTACTTCCCCTCTCCACGGAGCACCACTTTCAACACAGGGAATGATTTCAGTATAAAAAAGCTTTATAAAATCAACTGAATGAACTTCTTTTAGATGCTTTTTATCACTACTATCTTCAATGCCAAAAAATTTATCAAAAGCATCATTGGACTCCAAAACGTACCCATCTTCGTTGTAAACCACGATTAGATCTTTGGAGGAAGCTACGATATTGTGAAAGAGTTTTAACCGCTCTCTGGTAATCACTTCGTCATTGATATCTCTCAAGGCACCAATAAGGCGAACCAGTTCACCCTTCTCGTTGGGAACTCCAATCATATTGGATCGAACCCAAATGTATTCACCATTCTTATTTTTAATCCGGAATTCTTCTTCGCGATTCATGGAAGGGACATAATCTTTGATTTCTCGATCAGCAAGGTTCTTCTTGAGATCTTCAGGGTGCATCCAAGACATAAACTGTGAGACCGAAGGCTCAACTTCTAAATTGTGATAACCGAGTATTTCATAAACCCTCGTACTCCAGTAAACCTGATCTGAATTGATGTCAGTCCAGTCCCATACACCAACATCAAGGCTCTTAACTGTTAACAACTGCCTCTGGTAGCTTTCTTCCAATGCCGACTCAACAAACTTCTTTTCAGTAGAATCAATCAAAAATGCAAATACACCTTTTACTTCCCCATCATCCCCTATGTCTGGAATATAGGTTTCATCAAAATATATTCTACCTTGGGGCAAATCAAAGTGAGCTTCAAACTGACAAGTCTCGCCCTTAAGCGCTTTTTCCAAATGATGCTTCACCATCTCAAAAGCATCTTGTCCTGCAACCTCTTCAATAGATTTTCCGATAACATCTTCAATCTCTTTCGGGAGATAATCGAGGTAAGTTCTGTTTACATATTCGTAGGTAAAATCAGGATTCACATAGATCAAAACAAACGGACCGCTTTCAACAAACCGACCCAATTGGTCTCTAATTTTTTGTTTTCGATCCAGAGCTGAAGCCATAAACTCTTATCGTCACAGCTACTTAGACACCTTATAGATGACCCGATATTAACCCTGAACAGGACTAATTACGGACCTCCTTGAAGTAAGTTCATTGTGCGCCGCAGCGTAAT
>CAZFYV010000136.1:0-5593 GCA_964523195.1 uncultured Pseudobdellovibrionaceae bacterium | reverse complement strand
CCTCTAAAATCCGCTACAGATTGGCCAGAGTTTTGAAGATATCTCACCAATCACATTTTTTTATTGGGTATATGGATTTGTGAAGAATTGGTTAGTGGAGGTTACAAATGTTCATGTCTAGGCTCAAAGCTCCCATCGGAGCTATGCTCACAATCTTATTTTTATCGATACCGTCTTTAGCAAAAGATTTAGATCTTGATCACCTACTGTTTGGGATCGAGTACACTTTTCAAGATGCACAAATTATCAAAGAAAACGGACGAACCAACATTAGGGAAAATCCTTACAAACTAGAAAAAGAAGATCAAATGACTCAAGCTTATACCAAAGCGCTTGGTCTCCCGGAAAGTGCCATCTCAGAAAAGACGAGCTGGAAAAAGGGATGGTATATTGATGTTCCCGGCGATGGCAAATTCATCGTAAATGCTGAACCAGTAACGATTGAAGTTAATACAACTCCAAGGAAGTACAGCGATATCGAAGAAACGGCTGAAGTCATTTTTAAAGCTGCTGATATGGTAGAGCTAGTACCCTATGTGCAACCAGCTGCCGAACGTTCAGGCATGGGACATATTCACATTGGTGGAACATCCCTAGGCAAAAACCCTTTTTATCAATCTCCCCATTTACTTCGAAATATGATGGTCGCTTATCACAAGCACCCTTCTCTTCTTTGGGGGTTTGCAGAGGCTTTTGATATTGGTCCGCAATCAAATATTGAAACTTACCACTACGGTGATCGACAAGAAAAGTTTGAAAACGCAGTAGCTTCATTTGATAAATCACAAAGAGATATCGGAGCACTTCAAAGCTATCTGCAAAGCCTTGTGAACGGAGGAGATTTACTCCATCACTACCGCTTTATTAATCTCGAACACTTTCAGGGTTATGCAAAAAAAGAAATGAATCCAAATGATGATGGTAAAATAACTGTAGAATTTAGAACCTTTCGCCCTCCTTCCAGTCCACAAATGGCCAAATCCTATGCCGGACTTCTCATTGGCTTAATGGAAGCAATGAACACCGAAGGATATCTGGAGCCTTTCAAAAGAGTATCTGAAGATGAATACAAACTCTTTCACACAGTTGATTATATTCGCAGAGATTGGGAGCGCGTAAAGGCTAAGTATAAGCTCAATGACCCGCTCCTCGAAGAATCTATTGAAGAGTATTTCAAGATCTTTGAAAGTACAGAGATTCCACACAACGAATTTAAGGAAATAAAAATTTCAATGGCAAGCTCACCAAAGGAACTCAAGTCTCAGTTTTACCAGCTCGCAGTTGAATCCGCTCAAGACCATCCCCCTCAAGTTAGAATTGCTGGAGGAGAGCCTTTAAACTTCACCTGGATTGAGACTTCAAAAGGCGCGAGGTGGGTGACTTTTATTGACGCTTCCGCAAGTAATTTCAACCACTTAGATATACAAAAAGGGGTCTTGGACCTGGATCTCAATTTTGCAAGATTATCCGGGTCCAACAGCTCTCACTCAACTCATTCAAGAAGTGGCGGTGTTATCAAATCTGCCAATACTTGCTCGAATTGGTTTTAACGGGGAATAGATAATGATTAAACTTCTTTTTGTTTTAATTCTTTGTTTTTGTTCTGCTGGACAAGCCATTGAACTCTTTCTTTGGCAACCGAGTTCAGATCACGCTATTTTTGTTTTGCCTAAAAGAGATGGTGAAACTCGAGAACAAGCGGTGCAAAACTATATTGACACAGTCAGAGCGAACCCAAACATTGGTTCTTTTCCACCGAAGCTTACCGGGGAATCAAAAATAATGGACTTGCCTGAAAAAGATTTTAGAGCCCGTGTTTTGTTATTAGCAAACAAAAAAAATGATCACAGAGGAAGAGGAAAAAGAATTTTCAGATATATTAATCTCTATAAGGAGACCCTTTCCTACCCATTTGTTCTTCCAGTGGGTGCCCGCGCCTCACTCCTTGAGTCAGAAAAGGAAGACTTTCTAAAAGCTCTTACCGATGAATTTGATGGAATCAATGCTCTCGGTGGAGCTGATGTTGCGCCATCACATTACGGAGAACGTGTAGACGGAGCGACTGGCTTTAATGAAGAACGAGACATGTACGAAATTGAAGTCATTCAAGCTTTCACGAAAGACGAGACTCCACGTATGGTTATAGGTCAATGCCGAGGATGTCAGATCACAATCGTCGCACTTGGTGGAAGTTTAATTCAACACATACCTGCTGAAGTAAAGGCTTCTATCAATCACAGATTTGGTAAACACAATATTCGTATTAGTGGCGCGATGGATAACGAACTCAGAGTAATTCTTGGCGACATTATGGAAGTCATGGTGAATACTTATCACCATCAAGCTGGCGATCCTGAGGATATCCCAGACGAGCTACGAATCACAGCCATCGCCGAAGACGGAGTAATCGAAGCCCTTCAATTCAAAAACGGAAGGGGCTCTATTGTTCAATTCCATTCAGAACTGCTTCCAGACCATCTGAGACGACGATTTTTCAGCTACTACACTCACAAACTGCGCAAAGAAAGTAGCATTTATACCTGCGAAAGAGTCTTTAAATAATTTCTTTTGGATAAAATTTGAGAAATAGCCTTGATCCCCTCAGGCCATGACCATTAAAGTAAAGATCTACACATGAGGGGGTTTATCAGATGGCTCAGAACATTAGCAGTGCTTTATCTCATTTTGAAGTACAGATCCAAAGCATCGTGGTAAAGGACTACGGTGATTTTCGCAGAAAAGCCAACACCTATTTTGACCGTTTAGTTGAGGACCTCGGCGATTCGAGTTCGAAAGTTCAGCCTCATTTATCCGAGTTGAAAAACCTAATCGCTTTTACATCCAACGGAAATATAGAGGACGTAAAACAGACTATTCTATCTCATGCTGAAAAACTCAAAAGTGAATTGCATTAATCCAAAAATCAAAATACCCAGGACTTTCTTTATCAGAGTATCGGCTATTTTAAGCCTCTTCTTGGTTTATAGCCTTACCATAAAGGCTAAATCCTATGAGTATATGCCCGATATCATCGTTCCACTGACCAACAAAACAAATTGGCAGATATTGAAGTTTTCAAAGCTTCCTGCCAATGAAGTGGAATTTACTGACCAGGGCCTCAAGGTCAAGGTAAAGAAATCTTCAAGCCCAATCATTTTTCCACTAGAGAGACCTACGAAAATATATGGTTTCAAAGCGAGAGGAAAGATTCTCTCAGGAAACCTAAAAATAAGTAAAAAAGGTATTCAGGGCTCAAAAAAAGCTGATGATTTTGTTTTTAAGCTGGGTTTAGTTCAAAAAGGCAAAGAGACCTTGAGTTGGATGCGCCGGCAAGTTGCCGCCAGTTGGGTGATTAAACTATTTAGCCTAGCTCCCAAAGGAACTGGAATTAAAAACATTCGCTTCTTTAATATTGTTCAATACAAAGAAGATGTCGGCAAAAAGAGAACTCACCCATTAAGTGACCTTTTGGTTGAAGAAAATGTCGCTGCAATAATCAAAGAATCTGGAGAGTTCAAAATGCAGCAAAGCTTTACCCCTCCAGCCAACGACCCCATCGAGACCTTGGCTGTGTGGCTGAGTGTTGATGGAGACGAAACTGGCTCGGAATACCAAGTTCTAATTGAGGACATTTCACTCATTCAGCATAACTAGACTTAAATCTGTCTCATAATGAAACACTCTTTGTAAATTCAGTCTGGTTTTAGCCAAATGGGCTTTTGTGCGATTCAATTTTTATGAGTGTTTATGGTAGGCTAAAGCCAGGGAGTAATGATATGAGACACTTTTTTGCATTTCTTATGGACACGGCCTTCGTCGTTCCAACGTTTGCGAACAAGCCTCCAAAGATTACTGATAAGGTTCGCAAGGGCTATAACTCGATTCGAGTTTTAACCACACCACAGAAAGTCTTCGATGCGATAGCACCGAATATAAGAACCAAAGAAGGTGTCATTTACCTAGAAAGCTTTGCGAAACAACTCAAAAAGAAAAAATTTAGCAAACAGAAATTTGAATACAGTTTAAATCGAAGAACCGTCGATATTGTTTTTGCGAAGAAAAAATATTCGATTCAAATCATCAACCCCTACTCCGGTAAAGTAAAAATTAATGGCGTGCCAGTTACACTTAACAAAAGCCAACCCCCTTCGAAAAATATCGAAGCGATTACGAAAGCCATTCGAAAGAGCCAACAAAAGAAGCAAAACGCATTAATGTTTTTGATGGCACCAAAAGCAGATGCTTTTTTTGGGGATAATACCTGGCTATGGATTGGAGGGCTTGCCGCAGTAGGAGGTCTCCTATGGTATTTCTGGGATGATATCAATGATCTATGGGAAGATGATGATGAAGATCAGCAGGAATATGCTGTTGCGGCCACTGATGCTGGCTTTCAATTTAAAGCCAATGAAGGTGCTAGTTGCCTAACAAGAGGAGCCGTACTGAGAGGACGTCAAAATGGCAGAGATGTCACCTACCAGATCACAACGCCTGTAGAATCAAACGGATCCCCAAAAGGATATAGCTATGTCACTCGCTTTGAAGGTCATCAAGATCTCGGCACCATGGGAACTTTCGGCATCAGTCGATTAGAAGATCAACCAGGAATAGTCAGTGCCTTTTATAACGGAAGTAATGGCGGTCCCAATCCAACTGAGTCCTATCAAGTGGTGCACGAAGGCTTCAAACAAAGAGCCTTTCGCCTAGTGGGCGAACAAGATCCGATTAGGTCTGTTTCAATCACTGGTACCTTTTCAGCCAACGAAGTTTCCCTACCAGACGGTGACTCCAGAGAAGCCTTTTTGCAGGAACTGGCGGCCATGGGTGAGTGTTGCACCGAAGGAAATGGCAAATGTGAAGACGATGATATTCGCAGGAATATGAGCGTCTACAGTGACGGTGAAGGCAGAACAGTTATCAGAGTTCGCCAAGAAAATTAGGCCTTATAATCAGATAAAATTTGGCATATGAAATGCTCTCTAAATCCTTGATGATTCAGGGATTTAGAAGCTTATCGAGCTTTACAGGCATTATATTGATTCTGAGCGCATTTATGTGGGCCTGCGCCCCTGCCGACGACGCAAATAAAGGCACTGACTCAGAGAATGAACAATCAAAATTGAAGACCAATTGCCTGCAGAAAATCAACGATATGACTTGCTTGATTAAATCTGATGGTACCTGCTCAGCCAATGCGAGTCAGTACACCAGGCAATTACGCAAAATTTACGAGTTCTATCCCGACGAACTTAAAACCATGTTTTGCAGACTCGATAAAATTCAGATCGACCCCAACTTAAAAGAGCTTGGACAATTTGAACAAACTTTTAGTGGCTCTGCAAACAACCAAATACAAAGAATTGTTCGTCTCAGAGAAATCCTCTTCAAAGAAACTCTGACTGTAACTCAAATGCTAACCATGGAAGAGCAACGTTTTTTTGGCAACGAAAGCATAGGCCGTTTATCTGATACTAACTGGAATATGAATACAAGAATTCAAAATGGACCATCTGTCGATGCGAATATTCCGACGCCCAGCGGAGTTCACGGACCGCTCTTAATGGTTTTGACCCATGAACTCGGACACGTGGTC
>CAZFYV010000135.1:0-9263 GCA_964523195.1 uncultured Pseudobdellovibrionaceae bacterium | reverse complement strand
GCTTTTTATCTGTTGTGCGATAGCTTTCTAAAAGACTTCTACTGTTTTATTTGGATGGTTCTTCTGCCAATAATAGTAAACATCGGCATCGTAGCGCATATCACTCACATCAACGGTGGACATTCGCCCCATTCTAACTTGTTTACGTATACTGTGAGCCGGTAAAAATCCCCACCCCAATCCAGACTCTACAACTCTTTTGAGGGTACCAACATTAGTGGACTCGAAAACAGGTGAATAAGGTGTTTTGGTCGAACTCATAGCCTGTTTCACTTTTGATTCAAAATTGGGGTAAGTATTTGTGAGCGTAACCATCGGTTTTTGATTCAAGTCCTCAACACTTATTTTTTGAGGCAAGCCAGGCTCTTTACCTGAAGCACACAACCAAACTTCATCTTTCAACAACAATCTCTTGTCTGCATTGGTCAAAGCCGTTCCAAACTCTGTTTCAGTGTTCGGAAGAATCGCCACATCCAAATTTCCTTTATTAAATTCTTCAATAATTTCTTCACCACGGGCGTAGTTCAGACCAATAGTTAATTTGGAGTTATGTTTTAAGAACAATCCAACCACGGGGCTGATCAAGTATAGCCCCAGGCTATTTATTGTTCCGATGCGAAGACTACCAGAAATCTCAGCGCCGATGGTCTGAATTGCAACTTCCGCCTGTTGAGTTAAAGAAATAATTCTCTTAGCGTAATCAAACAGAATCTGACCTTGAAGAGTTGTCTTCGCTTGGCGAACACCTCTTACCAATAGCTCAACACCCATTTCTTCTTCTAAATTTCTAATCTGCTGACTTACCGCTGGCTGAGTAAGAAACAAGCGCTCTGCTGCTGCAGTCATACTTCCTTCGTTAATTACGGTGGTAAATGTAATAAGCTGCTGTAAATTCATAGAATACCTCGGGTATTTGGCATTGCGTTAGGACCTGTAAAGGTCAGGATCGCATTTAATCCCTTTACTAGCTCATTGTAAACCACCGAATTTCATTGGGAAACCTTTCATATAACTTTTCTTTATAGTGTCAAAAAAAACCTACTGTTGGACAAACCGCGAAGGATTTTATTCAATGCTTTGGTCGGTCTGAGGGGGCCGCATCAGGAGGGGATTTAATATGAAAAGAATCGCTTTGCTCACGATGAGCATTGTCTTTTTAGGTGCATGTGCAAAAAACGGATCTTGGAATGCACCTGCTCCACAAACGTCAAGTGAAGTGGGCACAATTGTTTCAGCAGATTTCAAACAAGTGGACCAGCTTGTACAGGACCAAGGCTTACAGGCCCGGGTCATTTCAAAGCAACAAAATCTATACGAAGTTTTTGGAGCTCAAGAGAGTCAAATTCTCAAAGCTATTCCAAACGCAAAACTTACAAAGAATATTTACTTCGAACAGCTAATTCCAAATAAAAAGTCCAAGTCAACTAGAGACGTCTATTTCAACGAGAAGATTCTTTCTCAAAACTTCTCTGGTTTGGCTCAAGACGCAAACACCCAACGAGAACTGAAACAATGTTTACCTAGATCTTTGACTCCAAGACCGGTGCTTGAAATTGATGGACAACAATTTCGACAAGCCATGGTTAAGATGGACCTAGGTGATGAAGTCACTCTTGATGCTTCCAAGAGTGAAGCCCACCCACAAGTACCGAGCGATCTAGTCATTGCGTGGGCTATTCGCGGACCAGAATTTTCTAACGTTGCTAACCAAGGAATACAAATATCAGAGACCTTTAGCTTCAAGCCTGATGCACTCGGCGCTTACGAAGTCATGCTCCTTGTCCAAGATGAGGAAGGTGGCTGTGGCCTTTCCGGTGGATTATTTATGGTAACTGTTAATCCACCCTATCAAGGACAACCTGCGAGACCTGATATTTCGAACGATATCTTGAAACAGTTCCCACACTTAGACGTAGTCAATGCTCAACAAGCTTGGGCTCTAGGAAAAGGAGCTGGAATCAGCATTGCCGTAATTGACAGCGGCGTAGACTACGCACACCCGGCACTTCTTGGAAATATTTTTGAATTTAGTGGCGAAATTCCAGAGAATGGAATTGATGATGATGGTAATGGCTATATTGATGATGTCGTTGGCTACGATTTCGCAAACAATGACCCTTACCCCTTTGATGACTCTGGCCACGGCACTCATGTCGCGGGACTTTCATCGTCTCCTTATTTTGGATCAGCTCCACACTCTAAAGTTTTACCCGTTAAAATATTGAATGCTTCCGGTGGCGGGGATTTAGCTTCGATTGTTGCTGGTATCTACTATGCTGCCAATTCAGGTGTACAAATAATTAATGGATCTATCGGTGCTTACTCGAGAGATTTTATGATTCTCCAGGAAGCTGTAGACTATGCCGAATCTAAAGGAATCCTAATGGTCTTTGCTTCTGGTAATGGTCACCCAAGAACTGGTCAAGGTGTAGATATCGATAGAATTCCAATGTATCCCGCTAGTTTTGAAAATGATCATATCTTGGCTGTTGGATCTACGGATTTAAACGAAAGAATGACTTTCTACAGTAATTACGGAAAAAAATCTGTGGATTTACTAGCTCCTGGTGGAACTCCAAATGTGCCGTTGAATTCTGCTGCTGCATGGAACCCTAAAGGACAAGTGATCATCGGTCATATGGGAACATCGATGGCAACTCCAGTTGTTGCTGGTGCCGCGGCAGTGATTTGGGCTCAAGATCCAAGCCTTTCTGCCTTAGAAATAAAGACTATTCTGATGGACTCCTCTACTAAGAAGGCAAGGCTTTCAAATTTAATTTCATCAGGCGGCGTGCTTGACCTCGAAAGAGCAACGACTTGGCAATCTTCAGGTCAGCAAACTCAAACAAAGAACTCATTCCCAAGTATTTGGGATCTCTTTTAACTCAACACCACTCTTCATTTGTTTTATCTCCACTGGTTTCAGTGGAGATTTTTTTTACCCAAGATTTACTCCCACCAATTCGAACTCATAACCTGTTCTATCGACTAACGTCGAGTAAGTGTTTCATTCTGATACCATCAACCAAAAATGTTTCATTTTTAGATAACAATCACTAAAAGATATCTTATGATAATGACATGGGAATTTTGATTCGGTTTGGATTGGGTAAGCTAGCTTTAGTGACTTTTATGCTCCTCACATTGGGAGCAGTTTCAGAAAATGCCGACGCAGCAGTTTTTCGAAATGCCTACGTCAGCTTCGAACTCCCGTCAAAATGGAAGTGTATCCTTGAAGAGACTGAATGGGTTTGTCGAAGTCAATTCTCTCAACAAGCCAAAGAGGCCATCATAATTTTGACCGCCAAAGAGGTTGGACCACAAGATAGCCTTCGAAAGTATCAAGAGTTTTTAAAGGCACCTCGCCAGGTGATGACGAGAAGAGGCGCACGAGTTAACTCCCGAGTGTTTCACGCTAAAGGCGTTAGAATTTCTAATCATATGTGGGTGGATGGTTTTCACCTAGGTAGTGAGATTCCAAGTTACTACACCAGGTATTTAGCCACGGTAAAAGAAAAAATCGCGATTCTTGTGACGTTTTCAGCTCACAAACTACATTTTACTAAATATTCGGCAGACTTTTTTAAGGCGATTCAAAGCTTAAAAGTCGTCGCGAGTAAATCCCTGATGAAGCGCAATGGCAAGCTCGGAGGCCGACCAGGCCTTTCAGGTCCTTACGGCACAAATTTAGACTCAGATTTACCGATTGATATGGATGGCGAAGGATTTGATGGCGATGGTGAAGCCGGCTCAGAGTTCTTAGACTCCACATCATTGCTCGCTTTAGCGCTACTTCTTGGCGTTGCGGGTTTCTATATTTGGAAAAAGAAGAAGACAGCCTAATTATCCATCGAGTGACGGCTGAATAATTTACAATGTGTTCCTCAAGCTTGAATCTAGAAGCCCTCCGAGCCATGATTTTTTTATGGAAATCACGAAATATCGACTTATCCAGTTTATCGAAAGTATCAACCTGTCTGATTGGCAACTAATTGCTTTAAGCTTATTGGGGCTCTTAGCCATCACCATATGTATCAGAGAGTTACTCAGTTGGTATTTGAAAGTTAATGACTTGAAGGCCGATATTCGAGAACTCAGTGACCAAGTTAAAGAGCTGAAAGCGATGATAAATTCCAGTGACCTGGATGTCGACGTTACTGACTTAGAGTCTCTGACATACCCTGTAGAAGAAACTACAGAGACACAGGAACCTACCTTCTCCCTTAAAGAAACAAAAAAGGAAGCTACTACGAGCTTCCCTATAGATCACTAATTTTTGCGAACTAGTTAAAGTAAGTCTTTGGCGTTTTTCAATTCTACATCACCTATAGCTTTTACTTGCTTTAGAGACTGATTCTTATCTCCATAGACTAGAATCTTTAAATCTTTAGGATTCATATAACTTTTAATCACTCGATTCACATCATCAACATTGATCGAGTTAATATTACTAATAAAGTCTTCTAAATAACTATCATCAATCCCATAGTGCCTTAGTATCATCAAATTGAAGGCTAATCGCTCTGCCGTCTCAATTGTCCTTGGAAAAATACCTTTTATATAAGCCTTAGCGGACTCAACTTCTTCTTTAGCCACTCCTTCAGAATGGAACTTCTCTAAAAGAGTCAAAATTTCTTCTACGGTCTTTCCAACTGTTTTACTCTTCGTAAATGTTGCCACTTGGAAAGGACCGTAATCCATTCTCGCATCAATACTTGAAGAGATTGAGTAAGTTAAGCCAAGGTCTCGACGTATCCTTCTTACGAGTCGAGAAGAAAAGGCTCCACCTAGAATGACATTGGCGACCCTTAAGGTCAGATAGTCTTTATTAGTTCTTCTGATTCCTTTTGTTCCCAACCGAATTTGCGCTTGAACCAAACCAGGCTTGTGAACAAATCTGATCTTACGACCTTCAATCTTTGGAATATCACCAAACTGAACTTTTTTCCCAGGATAGCCCTTCCATGCAGAAAAAGTTTTTTCAATTTTCTCTTTTAATTGAGGTTCAATCTTACCAACTATTGAAACGATGGTGTTGTTAGGTCTGAAATTTCTAAGATAAAACTTTGTGATGTCTTTCTTACGAATAGATCTCAAAGACTTTTTAGTACCTGAAGAAGGTCTTGCATATTGATGCTGATCGAACAAATAGTCCTGCCAAGCAAGGTTTGCAAATGACCCTGGACTATCAATTCTTTTCACAGTTTGTGCAATTCGACGGTTCTTTAAAGTGTTTAGTTCCTTTTTGCTAAAGGCTGGTTTTAAAACAACTTCAGAAAAAAGTTTAAACAATTCTTCCCCGTGAAAAGAAAGACCACTTGTTGTTAATAAAGTATAATCTTCAGAAACATAAGACCCAAATTCTGATCCATACTGACCAAAGGCTTCAGAAATATCAATCGCTGACATATCTTTCGTACCTTTGCTGAGAAGATTACTGGTTAAGCTAGCAAGCCCTGCCTGAGTAGCTGGGTCAGATGCAGATCCAGAACCCACCAACATTCTATATGAGACATAGGGAAGGTTATTATCGAACACGTATAAAATTCTCATGCCATTTTCGAGAACTACTTCTTGATGTTTTCGAAGCTCAAAGTCAGAACCACCACCTGATAACCCAACAGAAGAGCATCCTAAAAATTGAGTCAGAGAAATTGAGACGATAAAGAGTAATACAAATTTCGAAATGTGAGCCATTACTGTCCCCTTTGGTTGTTCGTATTCTGAGATACAGTTTTAGGATTTAAAAGAATGTAAGATGCCTTTTGTGGAATTAAATATTTCTTGGCGACCCTCTGAATATCTTCGACTGTGACCTGATTGTACCTATCTAAATCTTTAAAAAACACCGTATAGTCGCCGAACAAAGTTTCATTGAGAGCGAGGATTTGAGCTTTTCCATAGATGGTTTTCATAGAATTCACATAAGCTTGCATGATCTGATTCTTCGCCTTTTGCAATTCTTCAGGTTTAACTTGCTGATTTCGAACTCTGTAAACTTCTCCAAGAAGAGCTTGCTGAACCTTATCTGTTGAAACGCCAGGCTTTAGAGATGCCCTTAGCTGAAAAATCCCTGGATTTAATCCTGTAGAATTGTAACTCGTTACTGAGGTAACCATTTTATTGCGATAAACGAGTCTTTTATAAAGCCGACTTGAAGTACCCTGCCCTAAAATATTGCTCAGTAAATCCAAGGCAAAACCATCAGCCTCTCCAGCTTTAACCCCTTTGTAGCCCAATGCCATCATCGGCGCTTGGATGGGTTGCTTTAAAATCTGCTGGCGAAAACCATTTTGATCGGGCTCTTGAGGGAACTTATTTTCTGGAATCGGTTGCGACGGAATTTTTGCATAATACTTTTCGATCATCGCCTTTGTCTTAGGAATACTTATATCACCTGAGATCACAACAACCGCGTTGTTTGGCGCATAATAGGTTTTATACCAAGTTACAAAGTCATCCAACTTGTAACTTGCAATATCCCTCATCCATCCAATAACAGGCCATCTATATGGGTGAACCCGAAAAACAGTTCGATACATTGCCTCAGACATGACCCCTGCTGGCCTATTATCAACGCGAAGCCGCCTTTCCTCTTTTACGACTTCACGTTCAGCACCAAGAATGGACTCATTTAAAACAAGGTTCACCATTCGGTCTGATTCAATATCCATAATGAGTTCGAGTTTATCACTTGGGAAATTTTCAAAGTACCCAGTGTAATCGTGAGATGTAAAAGCATTGTTGGTCGCACCATTTGCTTGAAGTAAGCGATCAAAAGAATCTCCAGGAAATTTCGTAGTGCCCTTAAACATAAGGTGCTCAAACATATGGGCTATACCCGTAATACCCGGGCGTTCATGAATAGATCCCACACGAAACCAGGTATGATAACTAATAGAAGGTATCGATCGGTCTTCGTGCAATAACACTGTTAACCCGTTTGGTAGTTTATACTTTTCAACTGGAATCTGAATTTGAGAGCTTAAATTGGATTCAGGTTGAGTATCCGCTATAGCTCCAAATGAGCCTAAAAAGATTAAGCTCAAAGAAATCAAAATTTTCATAGGTTGCTCCTCCGAAACTCTATTCTATTCGGAGTAGCCAGAGGGTCAACTCAGGTCACTATCTACGCTGGACCACAAACCGAGAGAAATACACATCTTTTACAACTCCGTCGTCGAGGAAGTCGTTGATGGCTACGGTAATTTGGTCTTTCAAAAAGAGCTTACCTTGAATGGACTCAAGGTCAGACTTGGATTTTTTGTTGAGGATTCGAACGATAGCGTCACGGGCCCTGGGGTCTTCTGAAATGACTTCTTCAAAACCATCTTCATCCAAGAGCTCCACAGAAACCTCTAGGTTTATTACATGTCGCGGCGTTAGGAGGTTCACCGTAAATGGGTCCAATGAGTAGATGATAGGCTCACCTTCTTCGAACTGTTTTTCAATATTCATGGCTTGATAGAGGTCTTTTTCGGTCAGAATGGGAGGTTTGTAGCCAATCGTGTATTTGTAAACAATGAACCCACCACCGCAAATTACTGTAAGATTCATCACAGCAAAGAGAATCATGAGAATTTTCATGATATTAAATTTCTTACCCGCATCTTCGTTTGGGTTGTTTCCGGGATCTGCCATTACAGTAACTTTTCGGTATGACGCTGAGCTAACTCAATGGAATCCTTTGAAAGTGGAGGCAAGATTTGCCAAACTTCGACTATAGTCTAGACGCGGTATGGGTCTGTCTCATTTTGAATTAAGACATGACTCGATTTGGTGCCAGCCAGAGGTCCCGAACCTTGGCAAGCTGTACCATAAGCTTTAGAATAATAAAGAGAAGGCCTTATATGAATTTGCATAAATTAATCTTTATTCTAGCCAGTCTAACGGTGAGCTTGTCTTTGCAAGCTAATCAGTCTCAGCAGTCTGATCTCCCTCAAGAATCAGACAAAGAGACAAAAGCAATTACAGAAGAGGATCTCAAATTTGAAAACCGGGACCTTTCAGCATATGGCCAAGGCGGAGTTCCTGAAGGTATTATCCAGCTGGGCGCAGGCTCCAACTACTTTTCACCCTATATTTTTATGGTCGATAAAGGCGCAAGAGTACTGAGTATTTGGGAAGCGACTCTAAATGGAATCAACAGAGTTTCTGCCTACACGATCGATATTGGTAAAAATAAGTCGGACAAAAAAATCCTGGGAGACAAAGCTACTCCTGAGGGCATTTACTTTATGCTTGAAAAATACGAAGCCGCGGCGTTGGACTACAAACTTTACGGTAGCCGCGCTTTTACCTTGGACTACCCTAATTTCTTCGACAAAAGAGAGCGTAAGACTGGTAGTGGAATCTGGATCCATGCGGTTCCTGACACTGTGTCTCTGCGAAGAGGGTCTAGAGGTTGCGTCGTTGTAAGAGATGAGATTATTAAAACTCTTCATCCCTATTTCAAGTCGGGTTTCACACCAGTCATTATTAAAGACGAAATCAATATGCAAAGCCGTGAATATGCCGAGAACAAAAGAAAAGAAATCAACCGACTCATCGAAAACTGGCGTGTATCTTGGACGACTAAAAATCTGAATCAATATATGAACTTCTACCATAGCGACTTCAAAAGTTTAGGAATGAACAAGTCGAGGTGGAAGAACCATAAGAAAAACCTTAACCGACAATACGAAACTATTACCGTACAACTTTCAACACCTGTTATATATCAACATAAAGACGAACTCGTTGTACGCTTTATTCAAAACTATAGTTCGGATCAGTACAGAGATATTGGCGAGAAAACTTTGTTCTTTAAACGCGAAAATGGATCTTATAAAATCGTTGGAGAGCAATGGCGCAAAGATCAAAGCCGATTAGCTCTTGAGGAACTCACAGGAAGATCTACTGTTAGTGTCTGCAAGGATAACTCTGGTTGCGGACCACAAAGTAAATACTCTAATTAGATAAATAAAAGGCAAGTCGAATAAGAATTTCTGACCTGCCTCCAATCTCGACTGATTCCTATCACTCATTGGCTACACGTATTTGCTCCAGCCATATTGGCGTTGACTGCCGCAAGAATAATTGAAGTCCTTGTAAGCACATGGTTTCTTGTCGCCAAACTCAATGCTTGAAGATTGATGTTAGTGATTGATTGCATTCCAAAGAATTGGTCTCCTAGAACTCCTGAGCAACCTGATTCAATTTTTCCAAACTGACTTAACAAATAGAGTCGACTATCTCTATCAGATTCAATTCCATCCTTAACC
>CAZFYV010000134.1:0-9264 GCA_964523195.1 uncultured Pseudobdellovibrionaceae bacterium | reverse complement strand
CTCGATTCGGGATTATCATTTTATTATGGAGTTGGGCACTTTATGAAAACTCAACTTATTAGCGATCAGATATTTAAATTAGAGTCGACAAATCGAACCGAAAATACGCAAAAACTCATCGATACTCTTAAAAACTCAATGCATGAGTTTTACCAGCGATTTTTACACCCAAAATATCATTTTATGGTTCGGTATATGCCCTTGACCAAGTTCTCCTTAAAGCTATCTCTAATAAAACAATATCAATCCTTACTCGCAAGACACCCAGTAGAGCTTAAAGGACTTTCAATTCAAGTGACCGAAGGTGAGCTCACTCGAACAATTAGTATCGAAAGCTTGATTGCGCTTGAGGGCGAGACGCACCAACAGATCTCTGAGGTCTACCCAGGTTTTATCAAAAATAAAGTCTCTCTGGGGCCGAGCTGCTCGCACTACTTTTCTCCCAATCTAGCCGGACAATAACAAGCATTCTGCTACCGGTGACATTGTAGTAAATCCCGGACATAGGATTCGGGATTTCGGAATCGGTGTCACTTTGTCCAGTATCCTCAAAATAAAGTACAGTAGAACCTAAAAGGGGCTTGGCCAAAAGTGGCCCTTAGCTTGCAATTTCGCCATGGTGTAAGAGGGAACCACATGGGGAGGTTGTAATGAAAACATTAGTGTTAACTCTGATTTTTGCCGCTGTATCTGTAATTCTATCTGCACCTAATTCTGCAGACGCTCAACAAAATGGTGAGAGACTTGAAAGACGAGTCAAAAGACTCAGCAATCGAATGGCTGATCGACTCGAGCAAGAAGCTCATATGTTAAATAGAAAAGAACTTCGATCGATTCTTTCGAGCTTACAAGATATTCGCGCGACTCTAAACGGTAATTCTACGAGCCCAGGCGGTCGTTATAGCGTTCGCGGAAAAATGGAACGCCAGTCGTTTGATTTCGTTGTGACTGATTTAGCTGACCTTTACACTCAGTGTACTGCATTTGTTAAATCAAAGGCTTCTGGAAGTGTTGATGAAATCGAAGTTTCTGTGAACTTTGGTGCAAGCCAACGACTTTACAACTCGTCTTCTTACTGGAAGACAAGCTTCGCTAAATGTATGCAAATTATCAACGTCGCAAAAGCACAAGGCATCCAAATGGATCGCGGTCAGGTTCTTGTAATTGGTAAAATCGAACGTCAGTCGTTTGAATTTACAGCAAGAGATGTGATTGGAATCAATCAACAATGTGAGCAGTTTTACAATCAAAAGAACTTGGGTTCGGTTGATGAAATCGAAGTATCTGCTAACTTTGCTCCTGCTAAAAGACTTTATAATTCTTCGTCTTACTGGAGATCAGCTTTCGAAGTTTGCCAGCAGATCATTCAGGCTATTCGATAAGTTTTGATAACACTTTGAAATATTCTAGGCAGCTCTCTATGAGCTGCTTTTTTTGCCCTAGAACGCACCCAAAGTGAGCCTCGTCTTGAGGCTAAATACTTGAAATTACATACTTAATGATCTAATTAATATATTCATTTCACTTTGACTTATTGCGTTAATTTTGATATGACCTGCCCATGCGTGGTTATTTGGGATGTGTAATGGGCTTGCCCCAGGGCCGCCTATTGCCTTTAGCATTTTTATTGGTTCTTTTGAGCTCACTATCTGGGTTCGAATCAAAAGCTCTACTTAACGATATCACTTTAGAATTTGAAGAAGTGGAATCTGTTTTTGAAATCTGCGCAGATCACGAGCACCAAGCCATATGCTACCGAAGAGAACTCAAAACTCTTATGGGGCAAGAACTTGGAGAAGAAGATCAATATCCTGTAGCGCCTGTTTTAACATCATATAACGTTCAGGGATCAATAGAAGGACACAGTTTCAATTTTGAGGTGGAAACTCGGAGAGATTTCTTTGAGAAGTGTTTTGTTGAATGGAAAAGGTCACGCCTGATTAAGGCTGACGATATTCAAGTATCTTTTGATTTTAAACCACTCAGACCTCGAAGAAACACTGGGAGTTACTGGAAAACTGCAATCACCAACTGCTGGACAATTTACGACGCTATAAAAGGTGACAATGGTGGAGATCTCGCAAAAACCGATCAAGCGGGAATCGACGTTGCCTTTGTTCTGGAAACTTTTGAATCACAAATATTTCACAATATTCGCTCTCCAAGGCAATTTACCAAGATCTGTGCTCGGGTATTTAAGGATTCTCGCCTAACAAAACTCGACGACGCGGAAATGCTCGTTAACAACAGACGAGTTGAAATCTTCAAAAATACAGGAAGCTGGTGGAGAAGCGCCCTTGAAATTTGCTCAGAGATGAGAGAACGAATTGATTTTTAAGAGGAACACATGAAAAAAATTATTCGATTGATTATTCACGTCCAACTTATTTTCTTTGCACACAAAGCATTTGGCTTGGCAACAGAAGACTTTGCAACTCCAAGCCAAATGGCAGCACTGATCTCTCAGTGCGAGGTGGCTGCAAACCCCGTCTCTTGCTACGAGAACGGACTACGCATTCTTATGGGAGACTCTGATATCGAAGAGGAGTTCGAAAAGGCCCTAAATGGGAACGGCTTTGCTGTACATGGAACAGCTAACAAAGAAGGGGTTTTTATTTTTGCGGAGACTCAATCGGAATTTCGTGAAAAATGCCTTGATAGCGTTGCTCGATCCCTTCCCATTGAAGTTACATCAGCTCAGCTATTTGTTAATAAAGAACTGGTCTTTAGAAGATTTGATGGTGAAGGCGTAACATCAACTAGAGTAACCTGCTTCTATTTAGAAGAGGCCCTCTTACAGATGGGAATGGAAGATCAAAACCTTCCCCCACTTGGTCTACATATAAGACTCGCTTTTAACCGAGGAAGAACCGATGGTATCTTTAAAAACCTTATCGTAGCAGACTCCTCACAACTCAATAAACAATGCCATACCCACTTCAATGATCAGAACTTTCAAGATGGTCAAGCAGACTATATAGTTATGGAAATCAATGGAGAAAGACTCCGGGCGGAATATAACGAAAAAAAGTACTGGAACAGTTCAAGTTCCTGCAACATCGTCGGAAAAAAAGCTGCTGAGTATTTTGTTGAACTCGAAAGTAAGCTGTAGGGTCTAAATCATGAACAAACTCAACTATCTCCTCACGACGGTTTTCATTTTCACTCTGTATTCAACCAGTTCAATGGCTCTGCTCAATGAAGATTATGTTGAGAAGGGTCAAGTCAGACAAATTCTTGATCAGTGCAATGGCCACGAACGAGAGCTTGTTTGTATAAAGTCGTATTTAGAAGACCTGATTGGTGAGGATTTTAGTGAAACAGAAGGTGCCAGCGAACTCATACCTGTTATAAGAGTCAGAGCGACTTTCGATCAGGGACCTACCTTTGCTTCATCTGCTAATAATGTAATCGACTTTTTTAATGAATGTAGAAAAGGAGATCGCCTCCCTTTTGCTCACAATGTTACTAATATCTCAATTAAAGTTGATAATAATACTCCGACAGTTATCTCTAAAGACTTTTTCAATTGGATGAATCACTCACAAATGTGTGGCGCAATATCAAAGGTTTTAGTTGCAAGTGGTTTTAGCGAAGGCCCAGGATTACCCCAGTATACCTTTGTACAAACTCCTGAAGGCCAAACCGTTGTGCTCTACAGGCAAGAAAACCGTCAAGAGTTCACAACTTCTTGCTACACAAAGTTTATGAGAACTCAAGCCAGCGGATTACAGCAATTAGAAATCTCTGTTAACTTCTCAATGACGGCTACAAGATTAGGCGCGACCTCTGTTCCTCAACTTTGCGGAATGATCGCCGACCAAATGATGATACTCGAAGAGTAGTTAAAAGCTAGTTCAAGTCAGCCAGGGTTAATGTATTTTCAAGAAGCATTTGAATGGTCATTGGCCCTACGCCGCCCGGTACAGGAGTAGCCGCTGCAACGTGACCTTCTAACTCTTCAAATCTGACATCACCACAAAGCTTGCCTGCAAACTCACCCTCTTCTGGACGGTGGATTCCTACATCAATGACGATCGCATCTTTTTTAAAATCATCTTTCCCAACCATGCGTGGCTTTCCAGCGGCAACAACCACAATGTCAGCTTCAGATGTATAACTTCGCAAGTCACTGGTTCGAGAATGGCAAACTGTGACTGTTGCATTAGCATCGGTCAAAAGTTGAGCCATTGGTTTACCAACAATATTACTTCGCCCAACTACAACTGCTTTTTTTCCCTCGGGATTAATCTCAAAGTACTCGAGTATTTTCATCACTCCAAAAGGCGTACAACTTGCCACTCTTTTCTGTCCTGACCACAATAGCCCTAAGTTCTCGTAGGTCAGTCCATCTGGATCTTTTTTAGGATCAATAGTTGCTAAAACTTCTTCTTTAGAAAGGTGATTCGGCAAAGGAAACTGAACTAAAATTCCATCCACTTCGTCGTTGCTATTGTAAGATTCAATTAACTCATTGAGGTCGGCCTGCTTAATATCCGCAGGAACTTTATTTTCAAAACTCTTGATTCCAACCCTCTCGCAAGCTTTACCTTTATTGCGAACATAAACTTGAGAGGCAGGGTCCTCTCCCACCAAAATGACTGCTAATCCAGGAGGGCGGCCCTTCTTAGAGGTAAATTCTTGAACTCTTTGCTTGAGCTTTTCACTGCGAAATTTAGCTACTTCCTTACCACTAAGCACCTTCATGAATTCCCCCGTCGAAAATCTGATTGATCTACACTGGTTTTTTAGCAAATTAATAGGATTTTCCAATCGATAATTCGGCGCTGTACTTGACCTAGGACCTGAGCCATGGATAGATTATGGGACCAGGGAGATAAGCTATGAGCAAAAGCAAAAAAAAGGTTCGTGTATCTAGCGACGGGACAATCGACTTTCAGACCAGCGAAAATATGCCTTCGTCTATGAAAAAGTTCCGCCAAAGCCCTGAAATTGAAGGCTTTTATCGATTTGTCTACGAGAATGACCTGCGCGCTGAAGCTTTTCAAATTATCGAGCAAATCGCCCAGCGCAGAAAAGCAAAAAAAAAGAAATAAAAGCTCCGACTAAAGTCTCAATTTTCTATCACTAAAATCAAAAAAACCTCATAAATTCCGATAAGTTACACGTGGACCGTGGACTTATTGTTATAGCAACATTCATACTGGTAGGATTATCCTCATGGCTTCTCAATGATCTGGAAGTCATTCGAATCCCATGGCTGGAGTCTAACGCAACTCAATCTGCTGGCGAATCCATCGGAGAATTGAAGTTCGTCAAAAATCAGGTGCGCAAAAGAGCACTCAATCAACTGGTTTGGCAGGACGGTGGGCCATCGAATCCAATTCATAATAAAGATACGGTCCTAACTCTGGATAACTCTGCCGCTATTATTAAACTCAAAAACGACGTGGAATTAAGACTCTCTGAAAATACATTAGTTCTCATTGAAACTGATGAGACCGTAGACTCAGAGCAAAAAATTCGTTTGAAGTTTGAGCAGGGAGCACTTTCCACAAGACGGCTAACCCAAAATACAAAGTTTGAAACCAACTCCTACACCATCGAGGCTAAAGAAGGAGCACAAATTCAGCTAAGATCTTTTAGTGATAATGTCGAATTGGAAGTCATAGAAGGCGAAGCAGAAATTAAATCTCCTGATGAAAAAGTTGTCTCACTTGAAGCAGGTACTGTAACCCAGTTCGAAGAAGATAAGGCCTTAGAAGTTCAGGAGATCAGTTTAGATTTAACTTTTGTTGGAAAACCCACAGATCGGGTTTATTCACACACTTTTCCAATTCCCTATTCTCTAAAGTGGGAAGGCCAGCCCGATAAAATCGTGCTCGAAAAATTAGGCAGTACTGGGCAGACCATTCCTGTGAACAGTGAATTTTCAGAACAAAGTATATTTCTCTTTCCAGGAACCTATTACGTGAGGCTCACTTCTGAGAATCAGATATCTGAAGCGATCACTATTGAAGTTCGTCAAGCTCCTATCGTTCACTTAATCTCTCCGCTCCCCCGAGATCGAAGGCCAGCAGGATTGCCTGTTACTTTTCAATGGCTCAGTCAAATTGACTTAGATAAGTACAAAATTAGAGTTTTCGATGAAGTTAAGGGAAATTACTTAGACTACGAAGCCGATGAAAACGTCAAAGCCATTGATGACCTCAATAAAGGCTCTAAAAGTTGGAAAGTCATAGCAATTGATCGCGATGGTTTTGAGGTACCAGCTCTTTATGACAATAGACTCTTTATTACTCCAAAACCCTTATCAGCACCAAAAATAAAATCACCAGATGTTTTCAAAAAGGAAAAGGATAAACCCAAGGAAGACAAGTCTTCTTGGAATATCTTTTTTGAGATGTTTTTTAAGAAAGCCCAAGCACAAAACTCAAAAACTAATAAAACTCTAAATTTCCCGATCGAAATTAACTTTCAGTGGGAACAGGTTGATGGAGCTGACTTTTATATTGTCGAAGTCTCTAATGAACCTGATTTTAGGGAGCTCATAGAAGAGAAAAAAATTAACTCTCTAAATTACAGATGGATTACCGAAGGAACTGGAGATATCTACTGGCGTGTTGCTGGTGGAGCTAGCGATGGAAGAATGGGCTTATTTAGTGAGCCACAGCTACTCAACTTAAAAGAGCTCCGAGCCCAGGCCAAAATAAAAGAGGTTAAGGTCGCAAAGTCAGTTTCGGTTAGAAAGGTCACTCCAAAACCAACTCCCGCACCGACACCGGTCCCTAAAATCGTGGAGGAACCAAAACCACAGCCTGAAGAGGAGTTGCAAAAGGCTCTTAACGAAGATCTCGACAAGGACAACGAGAACGTCGAAGTCACTCAGATTCAAAAGAACCATCGCTTTTGGTTTTCCTATAGCCCATTTTACACATTCAACCAACTCAGAGGTAACGAACGAGCAAAAGCAGACTTTTCTGGCCTACAAAGTTTCTCCGGAGAAATCGGCGCCTCTCTTGATTTCTTTGAAGGGTCTCAACTCTATCTCCACGCTCGATTCTTTGAATCTCAGTGGAAAGAAAAGGTTCTAGGCTCAACAGTTAATACGCCGAGACTAAAAGAGCAAAATTACAGTTTGGACATAGCTCTGGAATCAAAGTCCAACGAGTGGACCTACGGGCTAACTTTTGGTCAAACACCTGAAATTTCTCGCATAGCCGCTGAACTATTAGAGTTTAAAGATTTACAGTATTTTGGCTTCATGGGTCTCGTGCAGATTCCGGTCTACAATCAGCAGCTGATCAAAACAAGAGTCGCTCTTGGCTTTGGTGATAAGACCATTCAGTTTGAAATTTCGAGTATGTGGAAGTTTGTCATATTTGAGTCAAACAACTTTGATTTTATATTAGAGCCTGGTGTCAACTATCTACATCAGTTTCACAATAACAGAGATGGTTCCCAACGCATTGGGGTGGGCCTTGATTTAGGAATAGAATTTTAATTAAATAGTTTCGCGATGGCATTGGTATTTGGGTATTTTTCTTTAAACGATTCTAAGCAAGAACCTTCTTTTGAGAAGGCCTTGGAAAGGTTTACACTAAATGGTCAAAGAGAAACTTCTGAGTACAAAACAAAAAACTCAAAAATTTATTGTAGTACATCAGTCATACCTCATCATATCGATTTGACACAAAATCAATCCGAATTAGATTTCTACTCTGGATACACTTACAAGAATAGCGACCAACCGATCGAGGAACGCGTTAAGGCGATCTGTACGTCTTTAAAAGACCTATCTCAAAAGAGGTTTGCACATAACTTCTTTAAAATTGAGATCAAAAAAGATCGAGCGTTATTTGAAACTGACCTTCTTGGGGGCATGCCACTTTTTTATTGCACAGTTGAACAAACTTGCTTCTTTTGTAGTGAATTCGATCCTCTTATTGAGTTAACAAATAAAGACTTACCTTTTGATGAGACCTCTTTACGAAACTTTTTAAATTTTGGTTTTACATTGCCAGGCGAGACTTTGCATCAAAACATCAAAATGGTTGCCCCAGGAACCATTGTCGAATTTAGCCCAACAGGTACCTCGATTAGAACACCTGAGTATCAAATTCCCGATACACATAATTTCTCTTTAAAGGCTGTCGCCGAAAAAATGACTAATGAACTTTCAGATGCTGTAAACGGTATTTTTAAAGACCTAAAAATTGATCGCTTAAGTATCTCTGGAAACTGTGACACGCGAATAATACTAGGACTAATGGATGAGGACCTCAGGTCGTCGATACACTTCGATACTCGCACTTCTAACTCACCAACTAAAGGACAATTTGCAAATCTTTTGGTAGCCAGAGATTTGAACGATCTATTGGGGTTGAATCTAGAAGAGAAACACCAAGATATATCTCAGTTTTCTTTCCAAAACTACTTTACTAGATTTCAAAATCCTTATATCAGACGAATGTTTCCAAAATTTGGATACGAGTTCATGCAAGGTGGTTCCATTGAAACTCTTCCCTACCTCCAAGAAGACATAGACTTTTCGGAGCCCAATACCTGTTTTGACTATATTGACATCGAAAACTCAAAACAATCCCTAGGAAACTATTTTGAGTGGCTTTATAACACTCCTGTGATTAATAAAGAACTCTATTCATCGATTTTAATGTATCGATCGTCATTTATGTCGACGATGTATCAAGCTGATCCCTTCTGGGTCTCACCCTACCAGCATATTGCAAAGCAACTTTCTCCTTTTAATTTAGGAGAAATTCTTTGGGAACTTTGTCATTTGCCTTTTGAGTTGATTCAAAAGGGCACTTTAGTCATTGAAATATTGAAAAGCCTCCCAAAGGAGCTCACAGAAATTCCTTTTGCAGACTTAGCGACAAGAAATGTTAGATTTCCTTTCAAGGACGTTTACCAAGATCACAGACTCATAGAACAAAAATTTAGCAATCCAAACTACCAGATACCATTTGATCACCTTTTTGAGCTCGTTTCTTTAAAATACTATTGGCAGCAAGAGAACCAATTTAAAAGTGATTCTCTGGTAGAAATTCACAGACAAGATACCGACGAGACGACTCGTAAATTTCTTTTACTGTTTCTATACAGACGATTTTTCTTTTCGGATAATGGAAATGAATTCCTTATCGACCTTAACCCCGAAGGTACTCAGGTCTTGCCACAACTATAACTATCGGCAATAAAAATACTATGAATAGCCACAAAATCGAATTAGGTCCGCTTGGTGGACTTCTGCTAATATTCATCACTGGCACAAAACTACAC
>CAZFYV010000133.1:0-9266 GCA_964523195.1 uncultured Pseudobdellovibrionaceae bacterium | reverse complement strand
AAGGTACCAGTTAGATCAGGTCTAGAAACACTAGCTTGTTCTTCAGCGGCTGTTCCAACATCAGCTACAAATAGTCCCATGATCGCAACAAGCAATATGTTTTTAATTGTTTTCATTTTTACTCCTATTTCTTATTCGCGCTCTTCGGCCGGTATGAACTTTCTTTGGGCGAACTTCGTGCCTAAAGAAAATACCTGTATCACCAAACTCGGAGGCTAAAAATTCCGATTGAGTAACAATCTTGCCTATCTCTGTACCGTTGCTAACAAAGGTACTTATATCTTCAGTTTTATAATTTCCATATGGGAAGTCATCTTGGTCGGCAGATGCCGCAATTACCGTGTAGAGCTCCGTTCCCGCGGGAAGTTCTAGAAAATCTTCTCTAAAATCGTGTTCTTCGTCAGAGAATTGAATTTTGGGGTTAGGTACAAAAAAGATTTGTCGAGGAGCAATGGGCTTATCAACAGCCTCGCCTGTGGGCGTTTTCTCTGCAAATTCGTTAACCAACAGTTCCTCGGGATAACTAGTAATTCTCGAAAAGATTTTTCTACTGATTTTTAGTCCGATGCTGTAACTTCTTGGAACAATATTGGATAATGGATTAGCCATAAAGTTGTAGTTTCTATTTTGACCATCAAGGGTATAAAGTGCAGAGATATTTACGCTGGGTTCCGCGTCTCTAAATACTTTCCATGCTAGGCCAGGGGCAAATCCTCTTTTCATAGGAATTTCATCTGGATCTTTTTTCGACATAAAAGTTTGCCACCCAGGCTTTTCTTCCGGTCTGTAGGTTAATGAAAGCCTCAATAGGTTGCACTCAGCTCCTTTAAAAACTCCCGTAAATGGATGGTCGTTTGTCGCTATAAATTTAGTTTTTGCGATCACTCCTCTTTTATGTAGGTATTTTTCCCAACCAGGAGGGGCAAAATCGCGAATATGATCTCGTTTTTTAGATATAAATTGCCAGCTCATTGCAAAGAGTTTTCCTGGCCCCATTGTGGCCAATTCAGGCATTGTTTGATGTTGTGTATTTACTATGGCATTCCATAGAAGCTCCTGTTTTTCACAGGCTGATCGCTTCTCAAAAAAATCATCTGATGCAGCCATTACTAATGACTGCATACAGACGATAGAGAGGATAAATATAGATTTCGAAATTGAACAAAGGAACATAACAATTTCTATTCTTAGTAAAGGTTCAAACAATAAAAAAGGGAATGAGGATTCATTCCCAACAAAGTTTTCAGAATATTATTCGTTCCAAGGAGCGAATGGAGTATCAAGGCCATCAATTTTTGGTGCAACTTCAGGCATATGTCTTAGTAGAACATCAGCGAACTTTCCACTTGTGTCTACCCACTCGATACCTTTAGCTGTGTAGTACTCATCGGTATACTTATCAGTGAAGAATGGGTCAGCCATCAATCGTCTTGAAGCCATCAAGATAAAGATTTGAAACTGAGTTTCACCAAAACCGAATCCCGCAGGGCGTACTTCTTCTGCTAAAGTACCTACCAATAAATCAATCATTTCAACATTGTCTTTACCTTCAGCGTCTTTTCCGTAAACTGCATTGAACTTTGCAATGACAGCCTTCTCGCGCTCACCGAGTGGCTTATTTTTAGGGAAAAAGTCAGAGTATGATTGAATTGGCTTTAAGTTGATTGCTCTTCTAAATTGGTTATATCGAGGCACACCGCGCTCACGATCTCGCATGATATCAACCATTCCAAGATCCATCTTCCCACGACCTGGAATTTCAAGGTTTTGGAAGAAAGCTGGGAAGTTATTAAGAACGATTTGACCTGGCTTTTGTGTTCCAAAAGAGTAGTAAAGGTCTTCAAGAGAATATTCTTCCATGATTGGATTACTTTTCTCGTTACGAGTGTCTTTTAAAGGTACGTCTGCAACTTCACCAGTAGCTTGCTTCTTAAGAACAAGAGACTCAGGAAGAAGTGAGTGTAGTCTATATACAGAAGTAAATTCTTCGGTGATTGAGTATGGAACACCTGCATCGTCTCTTGTATCACCAATAATTCCACCAAAGACTGCTCCAGACTTAGTAAAGCTAAACCAGTCTGCACGAGTCTCAGCATCGAGGCCAACAACTGGAAGCCAGCTTGTAGGGTTAGCAAGTCCGTACCAATTAGCTCTCATAGCAATTTTAAGGGTTTTGTTAGCTAAGATTGCCGGTGTCCATTCAACAGTATGGATCTTAGCCATTACTGCAGAGTTAATTAATCGAGCAACTTGAAAGATATGTTCATCAAGTTGTTGCTCAGTAAATCTCTTAACGTTAACTCCATTGGCGCGTGCGCGACTTTCAGGAGTTCCCCAAAGGTATTTTCCAGCCATATCTTTTGAATCGTTAACGTACTCTTTGTACAACATGTCGGCGATGGCGTTATGTTCTTTAACGAAAAGCGTATGTAACATCGAAAGACCAACCCACCAGTTATCTCTAAAACCAGTAAGCTCATAGCCTTTGTTTTGAACGTTGTTTCTAACATCTAAAGAATTGTCTAGCGGAAGCATTTCTTTTCCGTCGACAGTTCTAACTTTCATCTTTCCGCGAGAAAATGTTCTAAGGGTGTTCTGCTCATCTTGAGTGCTTCCATAAATTTGAGAACCATCCCACCAGTGAGTCACTTCATTAATAGTGGTTTTTCCGTACTCGCTTTTATAAGTCGAAGCATCAACAGTGTTTTCTTTGGTTCTTTCAACCATAGCTACGTCTGCTGCAGCCCCTTCAACTCTCATTGGTCGTTTGCTTTCGTTTTTACCATGAGTTAACCAGTCGTGGTTCATAAATTGAATCCAGCTTGCTGCTAACATATTTAAAAAAGGAACTTCTTTAATTTTTCCGTCTTCACGAGTGAAAAAGACTTGGGAAACTTGCGCAGGATTTGGAACCATTATGTTTTTGCGACCATCTCTATCGATGAATTTAGGGTCAATGTTTCTACCGAAAGCTGTGTGAGAGGCACCAACAAAAGGTGAGTCTTCAAGGTAGCAAGTGCCGTCAGCCGTGCGATATTTGAAGGCATCTGGAGCACATTCGATCTCGCCGTATCCAGCATAATTGATGTGTGGGTCGTGGAGATTTAGTTCTAGTAAGTTATTTCTAATCTCTCTTAGCTCTAAGAGAGCGGGAGTATTAAAAGTGTAACTTGACCAGGTCGTCCACGGGGTCTCTTCTGATTGAGGTTGGATTACTACTTCTTTATCTGCGGAAGCAGAAAGTGCTAACAAAGTAGCAAGAAACAAAACAATAACACGTAACATGGTTCTTCCTTTGGAAATCTATAAATAACATTCGTTTGGTGCCAGCTTGGCACTGTTTGAGAGGGTTCTATAACGCAGTGCACTAAAATGCGAGTAAGAAATGAACGACTTTTAAGATTCATGTAATTTCAGTTATTTAGGCGAGAGAATCTTTGAAAGGCTTACAAAACCCTATAAACATTTCTCGTATGAGGAGCTAATTGTGGGTGTTTTTGGTTACAAAGTACCCAGTTAAATTGAGCTGTTAGTGGTTTGCAAATTTATCTAGCACCAAAAGAGAACCAGGGATTAAGTAAAATCTGCACTGTTATTCTTTGGATAAATGGGATCTAGATTTAGTCGTCGTAGGGGCCACCAACAGAGTAAAACGCACTTGCTCTGTGGATGATTGATTGAAATATAAACTCTTGAACTTTGTCGCCGCGACTTTTCGCTGATTTGAGTTCGGCTTCAGCGTATTCTATCCAAGTATTTGCCTTCTCTTTAGAACGATCGACCTCTTGCTGAAATTCTTCGAAAAAGCTGTCGTCTTGCTCGAAATAACGATCTTGGTCTCTTGTTAAAATGTACTTTTCAATTTCTTCACCCTGAGTTTTGAGCTCTTTAAATACTTCCATAGCCTTTGTGGGAATTCGTTTTCGGTTGCGATAAACGTATTCCCAGAAAGTCATTTTCGGTCTGAAAAATTTAGCTCCCTCACTGAAGTTATCGTAGTAATTTAAAAAGCTACTCCAAGGTACGAGCTCAATGTGATTTTCGGCCATGGGACTAGCCTTGTGAAAGACTAAAGAATCGGTAACCATAAACGCTACATGATTTGAAGGATAATTCCCTGGCCCTATTGCGATAACGTCTCCCTTTTGAAGTTCAGATAACGTGATCGGCTCAAAGAGTTCAGAAGATAAAATGAATTCACTTTCGTTGGACCCTGTATCAATGATGTAGGATTTGTAGTCTAATGCCTTGCACATGGCACTATAGCATCTTGCATTGTCATATATAGCAGTAAAACCGAGGAGTCTTCTTAGATCATGCGAAAGAGCTTTTAGGTTTAACGGATAGAAGATCCAGTCACTCATTTCGGTAAAGATTATCGAACGTTTTGGAATTAGCCTAGAGCCAAGTTGGGAGGTAATCTCTTGAAGTTCCTTAGGGTCTTTTGAGGCAATGTAGGTTTTGTTTCCTACATGCAAAATGCGAGTTTTAGTCGATTTTTCGATGAACTGATTCCACGCCCATTCTCCAACGGGCCCAGGATAGGATGGCTGTCCTTTTTTACGGAGTTCAGTGAGACTTTCGTGCTTGGCGATGAACGGGGATTCACAGGTAAATGCGCGAGACTTTTTTGAAATTAATACCTGACAAGCCACCAAAATGGAGATCAAGAGTAATAGTCGATTTCGTAGAATCGATAGAGAGTAAACAGCTTTCATTTGAGCACCAGCCTTAAATCTTCATAATGTTTTAGTAGTACCTAGCAAGCCTGAGACCATCTAATTTTGAATCCATAGCTGAATGTCAGCTTTTGTCACAAGTGAGGACTACCATTTATATATTCGATAAATATCTATTTCTGGAGGGTTTCAATGAACCATAAGTCACCCAGCGAGTTTTTTCTAAGTTTCGAAGGCGTCGATTCTAAAAGTTGCGGAGTTGATGTGATGAATGAAAAGCTAGAAGTCTTAGCCTGGTCTTGGAATTCGACCAACTACAATACGCTAAATAGTAGCGGAAGATCTGCCCACAAAGATCCTCATATGAATTCATTTTCGATTACAAAATGGCAAGGTTTAGAATCCGCCTATCTCGCAAAATTAGTGAGCGAGGGAGCTCCAATTGGTAAGGTAATTCTAGAGTGCCAAACAGAGTCGCTCGATAGTCGGTATGAACTCTCTCAGGTAAAGATTTTGAATCTCTACTGTGGTGGATCAAGTGGTGAAAGTAGACTCACGGAAAATATAACTATTCATTTTACTGATCTAACAATTACTCATATCGATAAGCGCCTGGAAGAAAAGAAAACCGGTACAGTAGAGATATTATCTGAAGAGGATGAAAAAGAATAAGGCAGGACGTTAGTCAGTCTAAAGCACTTTGGATTTTAATAGAGTAAGTTGCTAAAGCTTATAGAATTAGGTAGCTTAGAGCTTAATGGCTAGGTCTTCTCTTAAAAAAACCTTTTTAGCAATATCAGTGCTAGTGTTCGTTCTGGGATTAGTCTTCTTCGTGAACTGGATGCAAAATAGTACCCGTTTTGAAAGTAAAATAGCTAGTATAAGCGGTAGCGAAATAAAAGATCTACCTAAGAAATCCTTCGCCTACTTTGAGTCTAAGAAGAAAACTGATTCTCGAATTCCAAAATTAATATTAGAAAATCTAACTAAAATTTCGAGTGAGCAGCGTTTAGCTCGTACAATCAGTCGCGAAGAATTTATCAAAATTTCCAATCAAATTTCTGAATATTGCTATAATAATGAGTCTCCAAGGTACCATGCCTGCTTACAAGAGTCTTTGAATAACAATTCTAAGAATGGATCCTTGAAAGCTGCAATTGAACGTTTACCCATCTCAAATCTTGTAGAGAAAAATTTTGAATTTGAACTAGTTCGGATGATCTGGACGATTTGTTTGAAAATTGGTCATTTCAATTGTCTTGATAAGATGTTGGAAAAGTATGAAAAAACTGAATTCTCTCATTTTGATGTGGAAAAACCAATTTTGGTTTTGCGGACATATTTACAGTTTAATATGGATACAAAAAAAATTTTGAAAGTAATCAAGGCCTTTTTGAATCAGCCTCTTAATTTTGAATCTAAGCTTGCAGTCAATCACGCTATATCTATGTACTACTCCAATCAAAAAGAATATGACTTGTGTGTTAAATGGAGTGGTCGAAATATAAATTTGATAAACTCAAACAAAAAAGAAAGTAAAGAAAATTACTTCGATCACTTTGTTCAAAATGCTTCATGCTTGCGACAAATGGGTCAATCATCCCAGGCTGTTCAAGTTTTAAAGAGTTTTAGTGATAGACTTTCTTTCTTAGGTCTTAGGGAGAAAATGTTTTTCAATATTGAAGTCGTTTTAAATAAAATATTAGCGAGAGTTTCTCTAGAGGATTCAGACACAAGCTTTCGAAAGAAAGACTTTGATGTATTGAATCTTGAAGAAGAAACTCTAATTAGGAGCTTTTTTACCTCTATACGAACTATGCAGTCATCACATTTAGAACTAGGAGTAACTCAGTTTCTAGATCAAAATGGAGAAAACAGCGAGTATGGAGTTTACTTTAAATCGATTTTATCGAGTCTAAAACCAGTTTTTGAGAGTATGCCATGATGAAATATGTATTTTTGTTTTTATTAGTAACCTTTGTGATTCCTTCTGAATCCGAAGCAGCAAAATGGCGCTTTCGCGCAAGAGAGCACTACGATATTCATAAGATTAAGATTGAAGCTGAAACCTATGAATATCAAGGCTTGAGCAATACGATAAACTTTTGGTATGAAGACCCTAAAAAAGAAGCCTACGGTTTAGCTTTTGGGCCCTTAATCGGTTCTGCTCGTAGTCGAGAAGATGTCGATCCACTACAGTTTGGAAACAAGGTTCAGCTCTTTTATGTAGGTGCAGAGTACAAAAAGTACTTTTTAGAAGACTTTTTTGTTAGACCCGGTCTTTTTTGGTCGAGCTTGGAGACCAAAGGTCAATTGGATCCAAATACTGGTTATTCAGCTTATCTTGGGATTGGCTATGAAATCGATGTTTCAAATGTGGGAATCGCTTTGGAGGTCGCTTTTCGTCAGTCTTACTTGCAGAATGATATCGAGATCTCAACGATTACGCCGTCTATTGGGGTTCACTTCTACTAGTTTCTAAGTCCGTATTATTGGTGACTTTTTTCAAAATTTGTTGGTCAGACAAGCATAAGTGTCATTTTATGCTGAGAAACGATCTGATCTCCAATCTGTTCCTGTAATTCTTACATGTTCGTGGCACATGGGGTGCATAATCAGGCAGCTCATGAGTGAGAAACCGGGCTCAACAATTCGGGCCCAGGAGTGGAGAATAAAGTGCGAAAGTTAGTGGTCCCATTTTGGGTATTAATTCTTGTAGTTTTAGGAACGTTCAACGCCATTGCAAATTCAGATGTGAAATCTGAAATGAGAACAGGTCCCGAAGGTGGGCGTTGCGAAACAGAGTTTGAAGTTCTGTTTCAATTGGACCCGGCCAATCAAGTCGATAACAGAAGTTTAGAACAGAAAAAGGCAGATGCCTTAGAGGCCTACAAAAATTCATCGGTATTCTTCGATACCCTAAAAGAAGCTTTACAAGAACGTGGGTACATTATCGACGTTATGGAGCAGGCTATATATGCAAAACAGCACATCTTGCTCACGGGGCCTCCGGGTAATGGTAAATCTACACTTCCAATGTTGATCGCGTTGAATATGTACGATGAGACCACAGGAGAACCATCTTACTTCACGCTTCAGCTTAACCGCGAAACATCAATTGGTGAGACCCATGGACAGCTCAACTTTAAAGAGCTCGAACTTACAGGACGTCAAAAACGCTTCTTAGATGAAGGTATGGTCATGGCTCATATTGTTTTCTTAGATGAAATATTTGATGCCAGAATCAAAACACAAAGAAATTTACTTACTCCTCTTCAAACTCGTGGCCACGGTGATGGTCGAAATTTTACTAAAGGAAAAATTAGCACGGCTATAGCGGCAACTAACAAATACCGCTCAGACGTCTATCAAGAAGCAGGAAATAAAGATCCTGACGCGACCTACGAACGTTTTCTTTACAATCTTTTAGTATCTGGCCCATTTGAGTTTTCCAGTGCTTACGACGCAATCATTGAAGCAGCAGGAAAAAAGGGTATTCAAATGCCTAAGCTCAGTTTTCAGAGTGTTGATAAAATCAATTCTCTAGTTGAGCATGTAGAAATTCCGGATCACATTTCAAAGTATATGGAGCTGCTCCTTATGCGCTTTATGAATAAAACGGCTAAATTGGAGGCCGAAGAAGTAGCGAAGTGGAAACTTTTGCCAGATGATCAAAAGGAAGATAACCCTCCTTTTAGATCTACTAAGCAGTTTAGTCCAAGAACTGTAGACGCTGCTGCATTGGCTTTAAAGACTGCTATTGTGCAAAGTTATTTGAAAAGTGGTGGGGAAAGGCCACTTCGAGCAACAGTTGCTGATTTAGAGGCACTTGAAGCATCAATGACTTTATCCGGGCCCAACGATGACTTACTTGCAGATATGTTGAATCCGGAGAGCCAGATTTATGCTCACAAACCTACTGAAAGAAAAGAGCTTGAGATCAGTCAAACTGAGAGAAATCTCTTTAGAGAAACCTTTCGTGATTTGAGATTGGGTGTTAATAGTTTCACCTCTCAATACGGAATTTCAACTCTTTCAACTCAAAAAAATACCTGGATGAATCAGGCGCAAAAACTCCAGTTCGCAGCTAATCTTACTAGAAGGCTAGAGAGATTGGAGTCTCGATATAGAAGTGATGAAAAAGTAAGAACAGCACAATTATCTGACGAGCATGTGGGAGCAGCTTATGTTCGAAGTTTTATTATTCAAGCTCTGAGTGACTTATTATCTCCTGAAGACGCAGCTAGAATTGTTGAGAGAGTAAGAGCAAAACTTGCTGACTCAAGAGCCATGGAGGATGAAAGACGAGCCGCTGAAGAGAGACTTGAGGACTTGAAGATGGCCGCTGAAGAGTATCGCATGGGAGTTGAAGCCTCTATTAATAAGACTATGGAAGTTGAGGCCAATACAGAGGTCATTGAGCATCAGGCACAAGAATTTCTAGATGCGGACAAATTCGAAGTAAAGCCGCTAACGAGCTACAGAGGAAAAGTAAATAAGGTTATTACCAGTCCTGATCAAAAGTCTGTAGTGATGATCGATTTAGAAAATAAAGCTTTTGTAAAGGTTGTTCACGGTGCGGAGTCA
>CAZFYV010000132.1:0-9295 GCA_964523195.1 uncultured Pseudobdellovibrionaceae bacterium | reverse complement strand
GAAGCTCCAATAAGACCCACCCAGAAAAGAGTATCTCTATTATTAAACCGCTTCTTTGAATTCTTCGATCTGGGTAGTGTTGTTCTATGGGGCAGAATTTTATCTTCACTGTTTTTTGACAAAGTACTCTTGAAGTTTTTAGGACCTTTTCCTTTCGATAACTTTTGAAACTTTGATATGAAATCAGGTGGGAAGATTACTGGGTCCGGTGAAAGACTCGAATCAAAACTCATAGCATTTGCCATATGCTGTTCTTTGAGTTTCTCACTGGAAGAGAGTTGTGCAGCTCTAAGACTGGCGTAAAAGATGAGGTTCTTTTCACGAGTAGGCAGGTCTGAAATATTTGAGTAGTCCTCAAAGATTTTTGAGAAAAGAATTCTAGATCTATTGAGAGAACCCCTAAGGAATTCAGTTTGGGCATTATCGAAACTTTGCCAAAATTTACGATATTCAAACTGAGTTTGGGAAGCCAAGGTTGTTGTTGAAATCGTTAAAGTCAAAATCGAGATCAGAGATATTACTGTCTTCATTCTTACCCACCTTCTGTGAATGTAATGGTTCGTCCCTTTTTCTGCTTTTCTCTATTTACAATCTTCGTTCCAAGTAAAGTTTTACCTTGGACCACAACCCAGTATTTGAGATTGGGATTCAAAAAATGATGAGCGCTGGCTTCAGGGGATAAAATGCTTAGTTTTTCTGGGGCATTAGGGGCCCGTAGAACTCGAACACTTGTTGCTATTTGTGTGGGTTCTACTTGCTCTTCCGATTTAGAGTAGATATTTACTATTCCTTGGCTTCCTAGAATCGAGTCCAAGTTTTCGTAATTCTCAATATTCATGGGGATTAATACATAGCCTCTAGGGATAAATGTATCCACCGGTACATTGTATCTATTATTTGGCTGAGTTTCTGACTTGTCCCATTTGCTGGCGACAAGTGATACTCCAAGTAGTGAGGCAATAATGGTTTTACACAGAGTGGGATGTTTTTGGAAGACCTGTGAGAATTGAAGTCTTAAGTGATCCACCTTTGAGAGTTTGTGATTGATCTTATTTGAAAGAGTGAAATCCATTTTTGATGACTCCATTGGTTTGTATATCAAAGTTAAAATACAGATAGATTAGACTACTGAGTATCATTACGAAAATTATCAACTCTAAAACTCCCTGGCCTGAGTCAGAGAACTGAAAGCGTAGCGATTTGCTTGTGTGTTTATTGTGCTTTGGCATCTAATCTCCAAATTTGTTTGATTTTCTAAAAATAGAAGCTCTTTAAAACTAAAAGAGGCACTCCTTATTTTCCATGTTAAAGTGGGTAAATCAAAATTCGTTCTATCCCAGGTATAGAGAGGTGGAATTGAAGTATTAGTTTTTTGAACAGGTAAATGAGGTTTCTCGGAGAATGAGATTCTACTGCAGGTAGAGTTGTTGGCTTTGCATAGCTTTGAAATTTTTCTCTCCAGTCGCCGTATACGAAGAGTGCTTCTTGAGTGGAATGAAAGAACTATCTGTTTTTGATTAAAATGAATCTTTGTCATTCGAGTCCGAACATTCTTTAGTTGTGCAATGAGTTTAAGTTTATGGGCTGGAGAAGGGTTTAGTGATAACCGAACTAAAAGTAATTTCTCTCTTTTTCTTAATCTTATTATTTGTGAGTTCAGTGAGATGAGTTTCTCTGAAATTTTTCCTCTAAAGTGATTGAATTTGAGTGTTTCCTTCCGGCACAGATTGTTGTGGCTAGATTTTTCCATCAATATTTTTTTTAAGAAAACGTTTCCTAAGAAAGTTCCGGTAAGAAGCATTGTAAACACAATGATGATAATAGAGGTAGAGCCCTTTTCAGAATTTAGAGTTAACACGACTAAATTTACCTTCTATTTTGGGTTTGGACATACTCATTGTCTTGTAGTCTCTTTGACCGCCTAAAAAACTAGGACATCGTTTACAGGTCAGCTTATATTTAAGTACTTTGATATTCTTAGCATTGTGTTTGAGCCTGTAATCAATTTTAAATAAATTCCCAATCGAGCCAACAGACCTTTCGAACTTTTTTGAGCAGTTGCGTGACTTTTTGGAGTGTTCACAAATCAAAAATTCATGGGCACTATACTCAAGCAAATTTGAGGTAGCGAAGTACATTGATGCAAATAAAGTCATTAACCCAAGTTTGAATGCAAAAATATTCGAGAGAATTAACTGAAATAGCACTTAGTTTTGCCCTTTTGTGCTAGCAGCTCCATGGAAGAAGTCAGACATGTCTTTTTTCTTGATGTGATTTTTTTCAATGCTTGGAGTTTCTAGTTTTTGCTGAGTGCCTTGGATGGCGTGAGTCACTCTAGCGAACCTAACAGAGATACTCTGACTAAGTATTCTCATTACACCAATTGTAGCTACACCCATTAATGCAAGAATTAGCAAGTACTCGACTAAACTTTGGCCTTTTTCGTCGTCAAATTTTCTAAATCTACTTATCATTTACTCTCCTGTTTTAGTCTTGCAAAAGAGAAGTAAGCAAAATCAAAGCTAAGTGGATTCTGTATGAAATTGAGAAAGAAGATAGATGTCCGTAACAATAATTCGAAGTTCGTCTATTTATGAAACACCCAAATACAATCTGTCGTTCCAATAGAAGTTAACGAAACTTTATTGCCGTATCTGTCGATAAGTATAGTATATACTGGACCTTGAATAACTAGAGGGCTCTAATAATGGGAACGTTGACTGAGTGGGCCTTGAATTCTCTCGTGAGAATTCTGCTCGCCTTATCACTTGTGTTCGCGCTTGGGTGCGAAGAGGACACAGTGGATGAGGGGGACACTCAGATTGGTGTAATTCCCACTGACCCTGATGACCCTTTCTTCCCTGGTGCATTCGTATGTGACGCGTTTAATGGTGCTGACGATATTACTGATGTCAATCAGGGTATTGTCGGATCTCTCTTCTATTTGGAAGACGGTGTGACACCATTCAATACTGCCGCAGAATATATTTCTGAAGGTACTCCTGTTAATGAAGTTAGTCTCTATTTTAATACGATCAATATTCCAACTCGTCCTTGGGATCGTGGCTTTGTTACGAGGGATGGCGATGTAATTCAAACAGAAAATGGAGATACCTTGTATGAGTGGTTTGCAATTGATGCTCATACCGATATTGTTTTAAATTCTGAAAATCCAGAGGGTGATTATCAATTTGCTATTCTATCTGATGATGGAGCGACTCTGTCACTCGATGGAGAACTCATTGTAGATAATGACGGGAATCATCCAACTAAATTAGGATGTGCAACACAACCCGTATCTATGGATTACGCTTCAAAACTCAAAGCCCATCTACAATACTATCAAGGGCCAAGGTTTCATATAGCGATGATTATCATGTTCCGTCCTTGGCCTGAAAATATTGCTGATGTTGATGATCCAGAGTGTGGAAAGCAAGGGAATTCCAGGTTCTTTGACTCTACTCAAGATCCACCAACGCCTCAAAACGCATATAATAACCTTTTAAGTCGTGGATGGATGCCTTTAGCGCCGTCGAACTATCAAGTACCTGAAGATATCATCAATATGTGTAATTTTCCGGCCCCACAAATTACTGACATTGCTATTGATGATTTAATGTCTACAAGCATTAATCTCTCTTTTAAGACTCATGTTCCAGCGAAATTCTATGTTGAAGTTACTGAAACATTAACTGGAACAGTTACTAATACACCTGTTTCTGAGTTTTTCGTTAAAAATCAAACAGCAATGGTGTCTGATTTAAAACCATTTACTTTGTACAGCGCCGTGATCGTAGCGCAATCCGTTTCAGGGAGAGAGACGAGGAGTAACCCGATTAACTTTAGAACGAGACCATAATGAAAGTACGATTTTCAATTCGATATAAGTTTCTTACGGTCACCACGTTTCTATTGATTGGATGTGTTGCACTCTACTTACTGTTGGCGTCTACAATTTTTTCTAGGGATAAGATTGAGCTCGTTTACGACTTAAATAAGTCGACGGTCACAAACCTGTCTTCTGAGCTCGATGCAGTCATGACATCTGTGCTCGATAAGATGGAGTTGTTTGCTCTTCTATCAAATTCATCAGTCAATTTAAAAAAAGAGTTCTCTAGAATACTTGAGAATGATCCTAATATTGTATTTTTGAGTTCTACAAATCAACTTAGAAAATCTCAAAGAGTTGAGTTTCTTCATAAGAACTTTGGAAAAACCTATGGCGTGGATAAGGGGTTTTTTAGTGATGAAGTGGCATCAAAGGTTAAAGTGCCTTTAGAGGAAATTAAAAAAAGTGGACTTGCTTACTGGAATGCTACAATTCCCAATGGTCCGCCAATTATTGGAGTTGGAAGAAGTGTTATCCAAGAAAATTCCAAGGGTCTACCTGTAAATCAGTACGCAGTCATTAGTTATGTGCGATTAGATAGAATTGTAAAATTAATTAGTGAGTTAAAGATTAATCAGATAAGTATAGTCGATGATAGAGGTGAAACTCTAGTTTCGAGTATGACCAACTCACTAGAATCAAAATATAAAGAAGCGAGATGGTCGCTATTTGAGTTGGCAAAAAATAATCCACTACATGTTGGAGTTTTGGAATACAAAAACTCTGAAGGTTATGAAATGTTAGGAGGATTCTCCAAAAGTAAGAAAAATAATTTCTTCGTGCTTTCAAGAGTTCCAACCAATCGAGTCTTTGCCGTTGTTGATCAACTGATCAACAGGTCCATCGTATTTGGATTAATAGTGGTCACATTCACTTTTATTGCTGCGATCCTCTTTTCAAGGTCAATTACAAGGCCCTTGGATACGCTTGTTGGAGCTATGAGGAATGTTTCAAAGGGTTCTTTATCAGAGCATATTGTTTTGAAGACCAGTGATGAAACTGCCGTTTTGGCACAATCTTACAATACAATGATTGATGATCTTAAGAAGTCTAGAGATCAACTTGAAGAGATCAACCGCGATCTAGAGCAAAAGGTTAAAGATCGAACAGCTAAGCTCGAAGAGCAAAACAGAGCTGTCAAACAAGCTCAAGAAGCGCTGATCAAAACCACTCGTCTGGCCTCTGTTGGGGAAATTGCTGGTCGTGCAGCTCACGAAATATTAAATCCACTAACGTCGATTATGACTCGAATAAAAAAGGTTAGCGACAAGATTCAAGGGTCAGCAGTCGAAGATATTAAATTCCTAGCAGAGATTCAATCTAATTGGGAAAATGATTACGACAAGGGTGGGTTTGATAAGTTAGTCGAAGAATGGAAGAGGGCTTCAGATGTTTCGACAGATTCGTCCCTTTGGGATGAGGATATGGCTAATTTTAAAGATGTAAACAAGAGCGTAGAAGATCATTTAGTTTCTTTAGATAGCGATATGATGTTTCTGTTAAGTGAATCACAGAGAATAAGTAAGATAGTACAAAGTATGCGCTCACTTTCGATTGTTAAGGGTCGAAAAGCTTCTTATGGCGCACATAAACTTCTGAAAGAGTCTGTAAATATTATGGCAGATTTGTTCTCACAGGCAGAAATCGAAATAGAAGAGCATTTTGCAGCTGAGAAAGATCAGGTATTGGTTGATAAAGACGAGTTTATTCAAAGCTTGACCAATTTACTTAGAAACTCTCTTCAAGCCGTGCAAGAGGTTGAGGGCAGTGAGTATAAGCCTAAGATAGGGATTATAACTCGAATTGAAGACAAAAAATTAGTGATTGATGTGGTCGATAACGGACCTGGTATCGATAAACAATATGTCCCAAAGCTATTTGAAACACAATTTTCAACTAAAGATAGGGATGAGGGAACTGGATTAGGCCTCAGTATCTCGAGGCGTTTTATTAGAGCCTATGGCGGGGATATTACTTACATAGGTGAGATGAGTGACTGGAAAACGACTTTCCGTATAGTTTTACCGCTCCACCTCGAAAGAGGTAAGGAGGTTGCGGCATGAGTAGTGAAGCAAAAAAAATAAAAGAAGAAAAAGAGTCAGGTAAGAGCAAGTTAGTAGATGTCTCTTACAATCGCAGAATACTTGTTGTGGAAGATGAGCCAGAAATTGCGGATTCTTATCGAAGACTTCTTGGCAAACCTCTCGATCAAAGCAGAATGCGAAGGTCCTCTAGGGGTGTTCGCAAAAATACTGTTGAGCCAACCGTCATTGAATCGGAGAAGTTTGAAATAGATATCGTTCACAATGCACATGATGCATTGTTAAAGCTCCAAGACTCAATGGATAGAAATCAGCCTTATGCGATGGCCTTTGTCGATGTCTTGCTTGGAGAAGGAAAAGATGGAATCGAATTGGTTCGCGAGATCTTCGATTATGATAGTGAGATCATCTGTGTATTTGTAACGGCCTATCAAGACAGGTCTGTGGATTCTATTCACGATTTACTTGGTCGTGAGAATTCAAATCGATGGGATTATTTAAATAAACCGTTTTCAGATGGCGAAATTTTGCAAAAAGCACGAAGTTCCATCAGTTTGTGGAATGTGCGAAGAGAAAAAGAGCTCAAAGAAAATGAGTTGTCTGAGGCTCGTTCTCGCCTTCTTTCATCTGAAAGAATGGTTTCTGTAGCCGCAGTCTCTAGAGGTGTCGGTCACGAATTCGGAAATATTCTATTGCATATCATGGGGCGAGCTGAACTCTCTCGAATGGGTACCGAAGATGAGATGAAGAATGGTTTTGATGTCATCTTAAAGGCTTGCGAAACAGCTTCGGGAATTCTGGAAAAATTTAATGGTCTTGCTAAACCATCAGAAGACCAAAGCTCTATAAAAACCTTGGGCGCCAATGAGCCCTTGGAAGAGGCTTTAGAGTTAATGTCACATCAGTTGATGAACTTTGATATTCGAGTTCACCAACCAGATGGTGACTACAACATCGAGATTTCTAATCACTCGATGGTTCAGGTATTTGTTAATTTGGTTATGAATGCGATCGACGCTATGGGTGAGGGTGGTCGCATAGATATAAAACTTAAGGATGATGGAGATTGGGTTGAGTACCGTGTTCGTGATTACGGACCTGGTATTCCAGAGCACATCATAGATCATGTCACAGAGGCTTTCTTTACGACAAAAGGAGATCACGGGACCGGTTTGGGTCTTGCGATCTGTCGAGAAATTGTAGAGATTGAGCACGGAGGAGAGTTCATCGTCAAAAACCATTGTGAAAAGGGAGCCGAGTTTGTAATTCGAATTCCTAAGGCAAGGCAATGGGAGGATCATAGTGAGTGAGGACATGATGGACAAATTGAATTTTGTCGTCGTAGACGATGATGCATTGGCTCGTTCAATAATTGTAGAGTTTTTAGAATCTTTTGGATTTTCTAAGATTAAGCAATTTGGATCTGGCGAGTCGGCGATTAAGTATATCCAAGACAGTCGTAATACGGTTGATATTGTGCTTTCGGATTGGGAGATGCCTAACGGAACAGGTTTGAGTCTTCTCAAAGCCATAAGGCAGAACCCCGAGCGTAAAGACTTACATTTTATGATGGTAACAAGTCAGCGTTCCCAGGAGCGGTTTAAAATTAGTCAAGCTGCTAAATGGAAAGTTGATGCTTATCTTATAAAACCTTTTAGAGGGAAAGTCTTAAAAGAGAAAGTAGAGGGACTTGCTGCAAGTGCCTTAGGCTTTAAACTTAAAGATGTTGGATAGCTTACTTTAGCATTATGAGTAAGCAAAAAGGACTATGATTAGGTATATATTTGTTGTCTTCAATATAATTTTGCTTACTCAGGTTGCACAGGCATCTGATCAGTTTTCTTTTACCGAATCTTTTGAATCAAACAATAATATTGCTACAAGTACTGCAATTGTAAACTACGATAGTGGAGCGGTTGAGCCCCAGTTATTTATCGAAGATAGTAATGACGCTGGGCTTTTTGATTTAGCTTTTGATGTCGGCGATGGAAGTCATGGGGTTTTCGACTCTAGCACCTACCAGAATTTTAGTGAAAATGGAGATGTTTCAGGAAATATCATTCGTTTGAATCTTGATGACTACCCAGAATTGAAAGTCACCTCGTTTGAACTCGATAATGGGTGGACCATTCAGCCGATTGGTAATCGCCCTCTGATAATTAAGAGTCTGACAACAATAGAGATTAATGGAACTATTGACTGCTCTGGTGGAGACGGTGAAGCAGGTACCAGCAATTTAGCCGACCTCGCAGATGTTTCCCAAGGTGGTGAAGGTAAATGCGGCGGTGCAAATGGTGGTAGTGGTGCTTCCTCGTCTGCTACGGCAAACTCTGGTGAAACACCAAATGGAAGTCCTTTGGTCGCTGGAAGCCCGGGTGGAGATAATACTGCAAGTGCAACTGGTGCCGGAGGCGGAGGCGGTGGCGGTGGATACGCTCCGAACCTCCTATTTGTTGGAGCACCGAGAGTTGGCGAGACCAATGGTGCTGGTGCTGGTGGTGCTGCAGGAACTTCGGTCGAAGATAATAAACTAGTCAATGAAAGCGGAGGAGCCGGCGGCGGCGGCGGTGGTTATGCCAATTTTGGTGGTGCCTTTGGAACCGGAGGCGGCGGCGGCGCAGGCGGTGGAAGTATCTATCTTTTTGCTCGCGGTGGAATTACGATTTCGGGAACTGGTGTCGTTGATGCTCGCGGTGGTGACGGTGGCCTTGGTGCTGGCCCAGGAGGACCTGGGGGCGGTGGTGCTGGAGGTACGACTTGGCTCGCGGCTCGCGGAACAATCACAGTTAACGGACTCGTAAGTGCTGAAAAAGGTTTAAGTGAAAAAGGTGCAGATGATGACGGCGAAGGTGGCCAAGGTCGAAACTTTGTGGCTGACTTTGGTAGTACAGCCAATGGATTTTCTGGGCCAGTTGGAAATGTGTTGCCTGGGCAACTTTTTGCGCCAGGGGATACGGTCTATCAATATTTTGATGGAAGCGAAACATCAGACTCCTTTACTGTTTTATCAAGAGTTTTAGATTCTAATTCTAGATCATTTAGTGTGGATAGCATCTCTATTCAAACTCAAAATGACGGAAATGGATCCGCAACATTAGAAGTTCGAGCATCTCAAGAATTTGGTGAAGTCACCAGCTCTGATTGGAAAGACGTCTCAACAGCTCAGAGTTTTGTCGACTCTCGATTTTATCAGTTTCGACTCACGCTGACCAATTCCAGTGCGACAGCTCCTTTTAGGGTTACTGGTATTACAATTAACTTTTCAAAAGAAGAAGTTCAGCAATTTGAGTTTGAGTCTGATAGTAGTGGGTGTAGTTTTGTGCCAGTGATGAATATTAGCAGAAGTCCACCAAGCGGACCTAAC
>CAZFYV010000131.1:0-9361 GCA_964523195.1 uncultured Pseudobdellovibrionaceae bacterium | reverse complement strand
CTTGTATTGATTTGTCACTTCCATTTAATTGTTCCAAGCTTAGTCCTGGCAATTTTTCGCCAACTGAAGGAGGCGAAAGGGGGCAGGTAGACTTAGCTAGTAACGGTATATTTGTTCGAAGTAAGCCTCCAGGCGCGGAAATCATAGTTGATGAAAAGTCTTACGGCGTGACTCCTGCCATGATTCCTAAGAAAACAAACTTTAGTATCACTCTTAAGAAGAATGGGTTCTTTCCTTTTACTCAGTACTACGACAAAATTCCTGAGAACGGGATCACAGCAGAACTTATCAAAACCAAAGTTGGGTACCTAAAGATTACGGTCATTGGTCAAGGTGAAGTCTTCGTCGACGGGCAAAAAATCCGAGACACTAGAAAACGCGTCGCGGTCCAAGCCAACAAAGATATACTTGTCGAAGCGGTCCACCCAGTGACTAAAAACGTTCAAAAGAAATCTATTCGAGTCGGTGCCGACAAAGAAAAACAAGTCGTTCTCGCACCTTTTTAAGTAAAATTCACGACAATAGAACTGTGACATTTAGCCTATGATTTGTTAACTTTTAACAGTCTAGGAGATTGGTATGTCAGAGACTATTTGCCATAAATTTGTAGGAAGCAAATCGCGTCCAAGTAAGAAACCAGCAATCATTGCTGCTCGAAATAGACTGTGGTTTGAAGTGACCTGGTCGGAGTACTACGAAAATGCTGAGAATTTGGCCTGTGGTCTCTCGAATTTGGGAATTGGACCCGGTGACAGTGTCGCTATTTTTTCCAACACCAGGTTTGAATGGGCTGTTTCGGATATGGCAATTATGGGACTTGGTGCGATCACTGTTCCGATCTATCAAAGCAGTACTGCAGAAGAAGTTAAATTTATTCTTAACAACTCTGAGGCCAAAGCTATTATATGTGAGACTGAAGCGCTTGCAGAAGTCTACAGGAAAGTCGCAGACGACTGCCCTACAACCAAACACCTTTTTGTTATAGATATTAAAGATCCCAAAGGCGATGAAGACTCTTTAGAGAACTTAATGGCTGATGGAGAAGACAAAGCTGAGTCAGAACCAAAATTTTTCGAAGACCAGTGTCGTCAGAGGAAAATCGATGATATCGCTACCATAATCTATACTTCCGGCACGACAGGACAGCCCAAAGGAGTCGTACTCACACATAAACAAATTATGTCTGAGGTCACCGATGCATTCCCCCTACTGGGTATGAGTGCAAAAGACCGAACTCTGGCATTTCTACCTTTCGCTCATATCCTCGGAAGAATAGAAATATGGGGCCATATCTTAATAGGTTATGAAATGTGCTATGCTGAAAGTATTGAGCGCATTAAGTTCAATATTCAAAGCCAACAACCAACAGTAATAATCGCGGTACCGAGAATTTTTGAAAAAATTTATAACGGAATTCTTGGGCAAATTGAGATCAATCCAGCTAAGAAAAAAGTTTTTGAGTGGGCTCTGGGAATAGGCAAACAAGTCTCAAAAAGTCGAGAAAACAAAAAGAGCATTCCTCTGCATATTGCCGTTCAATATCGTTTAGCTAAAAAACTCGTGTTTAATAAAATCAAAGAGAAGATGGGTGGAAGGTTACGGTTTGCCATGTCTGGGGGTGCTCCCCTTAATAAAGAGTTAGCTGAGTTTTTTAGTTCTATCGGGATTCTTCTCCTGGAAGGTTACGGCCTTACAGAAACCACAGCTGCAGTTTGCGTAAATACTACATTTGACTATAAGTTTGGTTCCGTCGGAAAACCTATTGGTGATGTGAGAATAAAGCTAGATCACGATGGTGAAATTCTTGTCAAAAGTGACAAGGTCATGCGCGAATACTATAAAAATGAATCTGCCACCGAAGAAGTGTTTACCGAAGATGGCTATTTTAGAACTGGAGATATCGGTGTCGTCGATAGCGATGGATACGTAATCATCACTGACCGGAAAAAAGATTTAATCAAAACAGCAGGCGGTAAATACGTAGCCCCTCAAAAACTTGAAGGCTTACTTAAGCTCAATAGATTTATCTCTCAAGTTCATATTCATGGAGACAAAAGAAAATACATCGTTGCCCTTTTAACACTCAACGAAGAAGCTATTCGAGACTACTCCAAAACAGAAAATACCAATGTCTCACTAAATGAAGCCCATGAAAGCCCGGAGATTAAAGAAATAGTTCGAAAATCTGTAGCGGAAGTAAATGCAAAGCTAGCGAGCTTTGAAAGCATCAAAAACTTTGCGATCTTACCGGGAGATTTTTCTATTGAAACAGGGGAACTCACACCATCTTTAAAAGTAAAACGGAAAGTCGTCGATCAAAGGTATGCTGAAGTTATAGATGGACTATACGGTTTAGACAGAACATCAATTTAGTATGTCGATATAAAACCTGAAGCCCACGCTGGCGTACATGCCTGAAAAATCAATGGAGCGAATAGCTCCATCGGAATTCACCACATTCTGCCCTCTAGAAACCGATCCAATGATAGTATCGGCATCTCTTTTATGTTTAAAGTCATCTGAAACCATATACCGATAGCCAAATTCCCATAACATGGTCACAGTGTCGGCAAATAAATATTCGATACCCAAACTTGCTGAGCCCATCAGTGTTTCTTCATCGAATTTTTCTTCATAATCACCAACGGCAAATGCTGTCGTCCCTGCTGCTGTCATCGTATAAACATTTTTCACATCTACAATTCCAAACCCAGCTCCACCTACCAAAAATGCACGAAAGGTTGCCGACTTATACAAATCAGATTCAATAAATAAACTAGGGGCAATAACCGAGATGTCAGTCTCTAGATTAAAGAGTTCTGTACCAGATGAGTTCGTACCCTTAATATCATCGTGGCGAGTTGGAATCATAAAAAGGATACCAGCTCTGATGGTCAATGCTCTGAAATTGTAGAGGAAACCTATTTCAGCGGTTAAATTAAAATCGATTTCTTTATCGAAACTTGTGTCGGAACCAGAAGACATGTCGAAGGGAGATTTTGCGATTCTGGAAAAACCATAAGTTCCTCGCAAATACGATGCAAAATTCTCATCTTTAAAGTTAAAAACTCGTGCTTCCAATAGAGGAGCAATCAAAAGGACTATTAAAAAAGAAACTAAACATCTCATCGACCGCTACCCTCCCCTTAATTCAATTACAATTCGTGAGTAACTCTCTTTTGCACCTTGAGTAGTTAATTTTACCCTAGTTCCTTGCTTTAGCTCAAACCGTAACTGATTGGTTTGGTCAAATGGATCAAAAAACAGGTCCATTTTTTTTAAAAACCTAGATCCCTTTACTAGACTTCTAACTTTAGAATCTTTAATTTTATTGACGAAAATTTGACTCAAAAACAGTAGCCCCTTATTTGTTTTGGGATTCCAGGTAAGGCGATGATAACTCGTCGACCCTGAGTAAGGGTTTCCAAAGGCATCTCCGATCTCGATGCTTATCTCCTCAGAGTTTTTAAATTTTCGAAGACCGATCTTGGATAAACTAAATCCTTTACCAGAAACGCCCCCAGATTTAATGATTGTGAAATCTTCTAGAATTTGCGTGTGCCCTTGTGCCCCTTGAAATCCCATCATCACAAGGCTCGATTGAAGTAAAATTATGAATATTTTTTTGCGAAAATTTATCACAATGTCCTGTAATTTTTGCATCCTTGTTTACAATTCAGTCACACTTTGAAGGAGAAAACAACCTACATGCATCATGCAATATCTTCATGGGCTATGCCTAAATTGTCGAACACCTCAAAAAGTTAAATTATCTCTTACAATTACTAATGGCACAGTTATTGGATAAGGAGTCCAGGTAAGTATTTTTGATTGGCATTTAATTTTAGTGCCGTTTGGTTTTCAGGGAAGGGTAAAAAAGGATGACTAAACTTCTTTATTGGGCAGCTTTGGTTTCAATTTCATTAAGTCTAACAGCATGTGATCAGTTTTCAGGAGATGACAGTAGCGATAACTCACCTGGGGTTTTTGCAACAACACCTGATCAGGATTGTCTCTACAGTAATAACTGTACTTATCCATCATCTTTGCCACTTGGATGGTCTTCATACCCTCAGAACTTTAATGGTCATTACAACGGGTATGCTAATAGCTACCAAAATGGCTTTTGTGGTTGCCCTTGGGGAACTCAACCCGTCTATAACGGTCAGTTCGGACTAGCTTGTGTAAGCAATCAGCAGATTTATCCAGATACATATACTTACAACTACTGGCAGTGGGGTCAGGGCGGATTCACAACTTTCTCTACCTACTCAGGTGTTGGATACAATGTTTATCGTAACAACAATTGCTGGCAGGGTGTTCTTTCGGCTTGTATGGTTGGTTCTCAATGTGCCAGCGGTTCTTGCCGACTAGTTCCAGGCACCCAATACGGTCTCTGCAGCCAGTAATCACAATCAAAAAAGAAGCCCTTTTTAAGGGCTTCTAGACGCTTCGTTTCATTAGATCTCAAAGCTTATCAGCTCTTCTTTTAGCCCTCAAATTATGCATTGCATATTCCATGAGTTAGCTTGTTCACAAAGTGGTGAAATTACTTGCAACTCGGCACTGCCAAGGCTTTAAAGATAGGATGAATAATTCAAATCCGTTACTTCAAGTATCAAGTTTAAAAAATTTCGCTGTACCTTTTAACCAAGTTTCAAATGAGCACTTTTTAGAAGCTCTAGAACACTCCATGGCTGAAGCCAAAGAGGCGATTGCAACCATCGGCAAAAATACCGATCCCGCCACTTTTGAAAATACTATTTTAGCTTTAGAAACTGCATCAGACCAATTGGACTACGTCTCAAGTGTGTTTTTCAATTTGTTTAGCGCGAATACTGACGAGAAAAAACAAGAACTCGCAAAAGTCATAAGCCCTAAACTCGCAGAGTTTTCTAACGAAGTCCAAATGGACCCATCTCTTTTTACACGCATCAAAGCGGTCTTTGAACAAAAAGACAGCCTTGGTCTCAATCAAGAGCAAAACCAACTTCTCGAAAAAACCTATAAGAGCTTTGCGCGAAATGGTGCACTTTTAAGTGAAGACAAAAAAGTGGAACTCAAAAAGATCGATCAAAGAATGGCGCAATTAGGGCCTGAGTATTCTGAAAATGTTTTAAACGCAACAAATGAGTATCAGTTGTGGATCGATAACAAAGATGACCTCAAAGGAATTCCTGATTCAGCCCTTGAAGCTGCTCAACACTCAGCTGAAGAGGCGGATCCTAGCAAGAAAGATCAGTGGCTCTTTACTCTGCACGCTCCTAGCTATATTGCGTTTATGACCTTTGCCGAAAATTCAGAACTCAGAGAAAAACTATATAGGGCATTCGGTGGACGAGCTTTTGTAAACGAAAAGAATAACAAAGCAATCTGTCTGGAAATCGCCAACCTTAGACATCAAAGAGCTCAGTTACTAGGATATGAAACCCACGCTCACTTCGTCCTTGAGGAGAGAATGGCTAAATCTCCACAAAACGTAAAAAGCTTTTTAGATCGTCTACTTGAAAAATCGATTGATGCCGCAAAAAAAGACGTTAAGGAACTTACTGAGTTCAAAACCGAACTTGGACATCAAGGCGATTTCATGCCTTGGGATTATATGTTCTATGCTGAGAAATTGAAGGCAAAGAAGTTCGAACTAGATCGAGAAAAATTAAGACCTTATTTCAAACTTGAAAATGTTGTAGATGGTGTTTTTGAGCACGCTTCAAAACTCTTTGATCTCGAATTCAAAAAAACCACAGAATACCCGACCTATCACGAAGATGTGGACTCTTACGAAGTATATCGCAAGAGTGACGGTTCATTTATCGGGCTCTTCTTTACCGATTTCTTTCCAAGGAACAGCAAAAGAGGTGGAGCATGGATGACTTCATATCTTGAGCAAGGGCTCTTCAACAAAACCTTAGTTCGCCCTATTGTTTCGATCGTTTGTAATTTCACTAAACCTACTCCAAGTAAACCTTCGTTGCTTACTTTCGAAGAGGTTCAGACTCTATTCCACGAGTTTGGCCACTCTCTTCACGGTTTACTATCTCAATGCAACTATAGATCACTATCGGGAACTAATGTTTATTGGGACTTCGTAGAGCTTCCCTCTCAACTCATGGAAAACTGGACACTCGAAAAGGAAACATTAGAGATGTTTGCCAAGCATTATGAAACGGGCGAAATGATTCCGACTGAGTGGATGAACAAACTAAAGGAAATGAGTCAGTTTCAAGCGGGTTATCGAACTGTACGTCAATTGAACTTCGGGCTTCTGGACATGGCTTGGCACTCTAAGGACCCTAGCCAAATTCAAGATGTTAGTAAGTTTGAACAGGCCGAAACACAAAGAACTCAGGTTCTTCCTCCAGTTGATGGGGTGAATATTTCAGTATCTTTTTCCCACATTTTTGCTGGTGGATATTCAGCTGGGTATTACAGCTACAAATGGGCAGAAGTTTTAGATGCAGATGCATTTGAATATTTCAAAGAAGAAGGACTTTACTCTGAGAAAGTAGCAAAGCTTCTTTTGGAAAATATTATGAGTAAAGGTGGAACTGAGCATCCAATGACCTTATACAAAAAGTTCAGAGGACGTGAACCCGATCCAGATGCATTGCTAAGAAGAGATGGTTTGATTTAATGGCTGCTAAAACTCGAAAGAACATTGAGGCCATCGGAATAGTTTGCAGAGCAGACACTCCTAGGGCGACTCAAATTGGCAGAGAACTTGCTCAATGGCTACAAGGGAAAGAAATCAAGGTTTACTCCCCTGAAGGCAGTCAATTCTCCAAAGGAGTTAAAAAACTATCAGGCGGAAAGACCCTCGACAAAGTTGACCTGATAATTGTTCTAGGCGGAGATGGAACCTACCTGCACGCTGTAAGAATGCTCGACGGTCGTCAGACTCCGATTCTCGGAATCAATCTAGGTTCTCTCGGCTTCTTAACTGAAAATCGAATTGAAGAAATGTACAAGGTTGTGGATCTGACCCTTAAAAACAAAATGGATTATCGGCCTCGCGCTACATTGGGCATTCAAGTTCGAAGAAAAGGGAAAATTCGTTACAAAGCATCAGCTTTGAATGACGTAGCTATCGAAAGAGGACCAAGTCCTCAACTCATCAATTTGTCTGTGAGCTGTGGCAAAGAACTTGTCACAGAAACCAAGGCTGACGGAATGATTATAGCAAGCCCCACAGGCTCAACCGCTTATAATTTAGCGGCTGGTGGGCCAATTTTACACCCAACTGTGAGCGCTATAGTAGTTACTCCTATATGCCCCCATAGTTTAACCAATCGTCCAATTTTGTTTCCGGATCACGAAGAATTATGTTTCAGAGTGATTGGTAAAGGGCGCAAAGCTATTATGAGTGTTGATGGACAATCAGGAACTGAACTCACTTCCCAAGATGAAGTGTTGATTAAACGGTGTTCGAAAGATCATATGGTCGTACGAAAACCAGGACATAATTACTTTACCCTACTCCGCGAGAAGTTGAAATTTGGTGAGCGTGCCTAAAGGGATTTTTTAATAGAAAAGGACCTCTTATGTTACTTGAATTAAAGGTTTCTAATTTCGCTATTATTGACCAGATTCACATGCAGTTTGAAAACGGCTTTAATGTTATCAGTGGTGAAACTGGTGCTGGTAAATCGATTCTTATCAAAAGCTTAAGTCTTTTGATGGGTGCCAAGGCAAAATCAGACGTCATCCGCAAAGGTGCGCCTGAGGCCGTGATCGAGGGTTCCTTTGATATTTCAGATCGACAAGATATTCTCGACGAACTTCAGAGCCTGGGTATTGCCACAGATGAAGATTTATTAGTGGTTCGCAGAGTTCTCACACAACAAGGAAAGAGTCGAGTTTATATTAATAACTCAATCGCTACCCTTGCGAGCTTAAGAGATCTTATTTCCCCCCTCGTTGAGGTTACTGGCAGAAGTGCACCACTTATCGAAATGACCGGACAACACGACAACAAAAACTTAATGTCCAAGTCTTATCATATCGACATTTTGGACAATTACGCAGGAACCACAAAGATCCGTAATCAATACCTAGAGCTATTCGAACTGAGAAAAGAGATCGAATCTCAAATAGAACTTCTTCGTAATGACGACAGCGACCGTGACAGCAAATTAGATTATTTGAACTTTCAAAAAAATGAAATTGAATCCTTGGAATACACAGCTGGTGAGGAAGATGAATTAATTGAACGAATCAAACGCCTAAAAGGTTCTCATCGAATTCTGGATTTCCTAAACTTTTCTCAAGCAACTATCTCCGATGACGGCGACTCTATTTTGTACCGTCTAGATAAAATCATCCAGAAATCCAGTGAAATCGAAAAGTTTGATCGTGACCTTGCTGAACTCGTGGAGCCACTTCAACAGATCAGATTGCAGTTAGAAGATGTGGGCTATGAGTTGCAAAGATACGGGTCTAATTATCAAGATGATAGCGAAGATCTCGATGGCCTCGAAGATCGACTTTCTCGCATTCGAGTTCTTCAAAAGAAACTAACAGGGTCAGCTGACTCCATTTCTGAACACTATGAAAATATTTGCGGTGAAATTGATGTTTTGGAAAATCGTGAAGCAAAGATTGCAGAGCTTCAAAGTGAGTTACAAGCCATCGAAGTCAAAATGCAAAATCTAGCGAAATCTTTGCGAAAACGTCGTATAGAGGGCGCAAAGCTTTTATCTTCAGGAATCAATGATGAACTTCTGGACCTCAATATGAAGGGTTTACGTTTTGCCGTCAGAATTCTTCCAGTCGATAAGTTTTTACCAACAGGTATGGATGATGTTGAATTTCAAACTAAAACTTCTCAAAAAGACGACTTTAAGCCTCTAGCGAAATTTGCCAGCGGTGGAGAGCTCTCTAGAATTCTATTGTCTCTTAAAAATGTAGCTAGTGACGCGAGTACACCTCGTACGTATTTATTCGATGAAGTCGATACAGGTGTTAGCGGTGAAACAGCTCAAAAAGTTGGGCATAAGTTAAAGAATATTGCTCAAGGACAACAGGTCATTTGTGTGACCCATCTTCCTCAAGTTGCGGCCTTTAGTGATCATCACTTTTATATAGAAAAGCAAACGGTTGAAGATCGAGCTGTGATGAATGTTAAAACTCTTGAAGACGATACTAAGGTGAACGAAATTGCTCGCCTACTATCCGGTGAGAGAATAACTAAAGCATCAGTCGCTCACGCTAAAGAATTACTTTCTGAGATATAAAAAAAGGGAGCTCTCGACTCCCTTTTTTAAATCCAATTCCATTATAAATTAGAACTGTGAAGGATCTTGTCCTGGATCTTGTCCCGGATCTTGTCCCGGATCTTGTCCCGGATCTTGTCCCGGATCTT
>CAZFYV010000130.1:0-9379 GCA_964523195.1 uncultured Pseudobdellovibrionaceae bacterium | reverse complement strand
AGACGCTCATCACGCCTGCCGGTTTTCACGACCGGTGCATTCAACCGCTCTGCCAGCTCTCCGCAGACGGTTCTATAGAAAATGACCCTACTTTTCAATCTTTAAATTGAATTTAAGGTACTCTTTGCAAAAAAAAGAGGTCCGCTAGGGACCTCGATAAAAACAGCTAAAAATAGATTAAGTATTTGAAATTACTTGATTATTTGGGTTCCACCCATGTATTTTTGCAGGACTTCAGGGACCCGAATTGTTCCATCTTCATTTTGATAGTTTTCTAGGATCGCTAAAGATGTTCTTCCAACTGCGAGACCAGAGCCATTTAAGGTGTGAACAAACTGAGGCTTATTGCTCCCAGATTTAAAGCGGATATTAGCTCGACGTGATTGGAAATCCTCGAAATTTGAACAAGAAGATATCTCTCTATAGCGTTTTTGACCCGGCAACCAAACCTCAAGATCATGGCATTTGGCCGCACCAAAACCAATGTCTCCTGTGCACAGGACCGCAACTCTATAAGGAAGCTCCAACTTTTTTAATATCGTTTCGGCATTACCTGTTAATCTATCATGCTCTTCATAAGACTTGTCAGGGTGACAGAAAGATACCAATTCAACTTTATTAAATTGGTGTTGCCTAATTAAACCTTTAGTATCTCTTCCGTGGCTCCCTGCTTCAGATCTAAAACATGGAGTATAGGCGGTATACCTTTGGGGCAAATCGCTCTCACTCAATATTTCGTCACGGTAATAGTTTGTAACCGGCACTTCAGCAGTGGGAACCATATAAAAAGGAAACCCACCGATACTGAAAGAGTCTTCACCAAATTTAGGTAACTGACCCGTTCCGTACATGCTATCTTCGTTAACCATAAAAGGAGGCATCATTTCAGTGTATCCATGATCCTGAGAATGAGTGTCCAACATAAACTGAATTAAGCAACGCTCAAGTCTTGCTAATGCCCCTTTGAGAAAGGCAAAACGAGCGCCGGTAACTTTACCTGCTCGTTCGAAATCTAATATCCCTAAATTTTCAGCAATCTCGTGGTGTTCCTTTGCCTCAAAATTTAACTCGGCAGGGTCACCCACTGTTCGAATAATCTCATTATCTTCTTCTGATTGGCCAACAGGGACCGATGGATGACAAAAATTTGGAAGACCAGCAGTTAACTCCGTAACTTTATTTTGGCAGTCTTCACTTTCAGCTTCAAATTGCTTTACCTGCTCTTTAAGCTCCGCAACCTTAGCCATTTCGGCGTCGGCGTTCTCTCCAGCTTTTTTCTTTTTACCAATTTCCTGGCTCGCTTTTTTCTGATCTGCCTTAAGACCTTCAGCCTTAGTAATAAGTTCTTTTCTTTTACTATTAAGCTGCAAAAGCTCATCCACAAGTTTGGGGTCTGATTTACGGCCCTCGAGACATTTCTTATAGTAATCAACAGCGCTCAAGCCAGTATCACCGTAAGTATCATTTCGTTCTAATAGTTTAATATCAATCATTTCAGCCTCAAGCCTTCTAACATTTGAATTACTTTTATTTAAAGGATCTGCGCAAAGAGATCAAGCTCCTGGTGCGACGACAATATAGAGCCTCAGTAGCATGCCCACCAGGATACATATCAAGTCAAAAACTACTACTGAGACAAAGCTCCAGTGTCTCGATATTCTGAGAAAAGTAAGAGCAATGGCCATTATTACGAATGTAAAAACGAATTGGCCATAACTGATTATCTCATCACCGATTAGAGCAAACGTGAGCCCGAGAACCAATCCTGATAAGATACGAAATCCCAACAGGAAAAAACTAGTCGAAGACTTTTTAAACTGTATTTGAATTTTTGAAGATAGACCATTCATTGATAACTCCTAATGTGGTTATACCACTAATTAGGAATATGTTTAATTAATTCCAAGAGATCTGATTTTTCCTTCAACAGATCGACGATCAGGGGCATTTGGAGCTAATCCGAGGTATTTTTCAAAGGATTCGATGGCAGCATCATTGTTCCCTTGCATCGAATAGACCTCTCCTAACTCTAGGTAAATAAAAGGGTTTCCCGATTCCTGAGCGGAGGCCAGTTTAAGACTTGATACGGCTGAGTCTAGGCCACCAGCCAATCTGTAACAGCGGCCTAATTTGACATAAACCATCGAACCCTGCTCACTTCTCGCAGTAGCCTTCTGATATTCCTCAGCACAGTTCTGAAACTGCCTAAGTCTGAAGTAGGATTCCGCTGCCAAAAGGTAAGACTCCGCCATTCCCGGGTTAATTTGCCTCTCGGCTTTGGCGTATTCCAAAGCCCCTTTAAAGTCATTAGTCGCAATTGCCGCCTGCCCAGCATAATAGTGAGCCAAGGGAAAGCGTCTATTTATTTCAATCACTCTTGAAAACTGTCGAAGCGCTAAACCAGGCTTTTTAGTTTCCATGTATAGCTTACCAGCTAGAAATATTGGATTGGCATCAGAAGGGTCTAATTGTGCCGCCCGCAAATAAATTTCCAAGGCTTCATTGATTAAGCGTTCTTCCTGGAGAATTTGACCTAATTTTAAAAATGCATTTTTGTTATTTGGATCCAGCTGCACTACTTGGTTATACATAATTCGTGCACTTCTGACTTGTTCTTCCGCCAAATAGATTTCGCCTAAGGCTTCTCTGTAGGCTCCAATCTTAGGAAAATCATTGATCTTTTGTTTTAAGTATTGAATGCCTACCATTGATCCACGTAGCCCAGTTAACACCTTTGCATAAATACAGTGAGCATCCACATTGTTGCTATCAAGTTCAATTGCACGATTTACAAACTTAAAGGCTTCGTTGTAATCCTCTAGGCCCATAAAAGCTTTTGCTAAAATCATAGATGACTGAACATCGGTGTCGTATAACTTGATGGCTTTCATTCCGAAGGTTACAGCACCTTTATAATTCCTACGTCTAAGTTCAACCAGAGCAAATCCCCGCCACACTTCATAACTGTTTGGGTTGATCCTTCTAATTTTCTTCAGAACTCTGACCGCAGATAAAAAATCAAATCTCTGACTAAAATAGTCTGCAAGCTCAACATAAGCGGGTGTTAATTTAGGATCTGCCTGAATCGCTTTTTTAAGCCAAGCAATTGCCTCTTCACTTTGATTTAACTCCCAAAGACATTTAGCCGCTTTCATCGCCGCAATACCATTTTTAGGGTCTACTTCAAAGGCAGCTTTAAACTCCGCTTGAGCGGCAAAACAGTCTCCTGATTTAACATATTGATCCCCAACATAAAGAAGTTCACGATCTTTAAGTTTGGTGTTCCTAAGACCCTCCATACCTCCGAGTTCGATGATCAACTCTCTTCCGGCTTTATTACTTGAATTGATAGAATAAGCTTTCTGGGCATAATCAAGGGCTATCTGACGCTCATTTTTTCTTTTGTGTATCTTCGCTAGAGTTATATAGGCCTCAACCTCAATGGTTTTGGGAAGTTTTTCATTGGAGCTTAAACCATCTTTAGTTAAATTTAATCCTTTATCGACATGTTTAAAGTAATCGAATTCAATTTTTCCAAGCTCAATTTTGGCAACGGAGTGGTTAGGGTTGGCTTTTAACACTTCTCTATAAAGGCGAAAAGCATAGGCCATGTTTCTTTGTTCATCAGCACCCTTTAGATAAGTATGCATTCTAGCTTCATACACTTTAGGAGCCAACCATGGAGGCTTTTTATTCCACAATTCCTTAGCCTGACTGAAATAGTACTTGGCTGTTTCATATTGTTTGCGATCGGCTAGTAATTCACCATATATTTGATTCACAAACACATATTGAGGTGCACTCCTCAAAACATTAGATGCAATACCTGAGGCCTCCATATAACGACCATTAACCATCAAAGTGATAATTTCACAAACTACAGAAGATCTCGAAGTAGGATCTATACTCTTAGATTTTCTAGTCACTTTCTTAACTGTGTCGATGTCCTTTGAATCTTGATAAGAAAAGGGCCATAAGTAGTGATAAGTCATACATAGAAGTTCGTAAGCATCAGGGATTCTCTGATTACTCTCAACGATTTGAACCAGTTCGTTTTGTGCTCTTTTGTAATTGTTGTGCGTATCTCGTTCAAAAAAAGCTACGGCTCTGTTTAGTTTGATTACTGCCTGCTTTTTTGTAAGCTTTGTTCCACCACTAGATTGAGGAGCAAGCAACCTTAGTTTTGGTCCCGCATCATCACCCATAAAAAGAAAGGCAATAATAATCGCAATACCTACGGTAAAAATTAGAAGAGGTCTTCCTGAGGCTTTTACCTTTTCTCTTTTCTTTATTTGATGAACATCCGTTAGCTCAATGACCTCTTCATTGTCTTCTTCATCTTCATAGTCTTCGACTCTTGAGAGACCTTCTTCAGGCTCTGGCACTCCAGTATGGGTTTGCATATCATGTGGATTCTCTTCCTGTTCCACATGCCCTCGTTCTACGCCACGAGGTGGTTCACCAGTTTTACTCAGCTCCGGTTCTAAATTGACCTCGCCCATTTCAGGTGGTTTATCCGTTGGCTTTTTGCCCCCGTGAATTTCACGATCCAAAACATCTAAAAGAGCATCGTAGAACTTTGCTTCTTTAGAAATCGAAATCCATTTACCATCTGGATAAAGACTCACGTCCTCATTACCAGAGAAAAATCCTTCACTGATTTGCTTGAGAACTTTATCTGTTGAAAGTGGTCCATAGATTTTTCCATCTAGATCTCGGACCAACCATCGAACTTTGCTTGATGACATAATTCTATTCTACAAAATCTTCCCTATATTCAGGAAATTAGCGCAATGTTTTTACGTAATTTATGGTTCCAGCTTGGGTTTTGGCACCAAACTGGAATCTGCCTCTAAGTACTTAATTTTGTTTCTTTTTTTTCATTTTTACAAGATTTCATCCCAAACCAATACCAAAGCAGATGTTTTGATTTGAAACAGACGTTTCTAGACCCCTTTATTTCGATTTGGTGGACTCTAGATTTGGCATTTGCTTTGCTTTTTAATAGCTCGAGGCGAGGAGTGATTTTGATCAGAACAGTGCTTTTAGTTACTTACATTTTAGTTGTTCTTTTAGTTTCGGGTCTTGCGAAATCAAGTTCGATTGATTTCAAAGAAGTTGAATCTCAACAAAACAAATCCTCTCTTGAGCAAACGCTTAAGAAGTAATGTCTCGTGATAGGTATTAGATTTAATCTGCAACTGGATCGTAGCAGATTTTGAGTCATCTATTCATCCCCTCCGAATGTTTGACTCTAATTAGAATCCCACCTCGACTCTAAATCCCCTCCTGAGTCGAGGTTTTTTTTTACTTTGTTCTTTTAATTTCAGCACCAAGATTCGATAGCTTCTCTTCGAGTTTTTCGTAACCTCTATCTAAATGATAAATCCGATTCACAACAGTTTCACCCTTGGCAGCAAGCCCTGCTAACACCAAACATGCACTTGCCCTTAAATCAGTGGCCATTACTGGAGCGCCAATCAGGCCGTCCTCTCGTCCGCGGACGACTGCAACGCGAGTTTTAGGAGTGATGTCTGCGTTCATTCTTATCAACTCATTGACGTGCATAAATCGGTTTTCAAAAACTGTTTCGGAAATCACTGATGTCCCTTCAGCCATGGTCATAAAAGCCATAAACTGGGCTTGAAGATCTGTTGGAAAACCTGGGTGAGGAGAAGTCGTAATATCAACAGCTCTCCAGCTTTTACTTCCCTTAACTGTGATTGCTTGACTCTCCACATGTAAACCTACTCCACAATCTCTAAGTTTTGAAAGTAGCGATTCAATATGTAGAGGTTCACAGTTTGTTACTTGGATTTCACCGCCAGTGATTGCTCCTGCGATCACAAGAGTACCGGCTTCAATGCGGTCTGGAATAACTGTATGTTCTGCGGCGCTAAGTTTTTCTACACCTTCGATTGTAATAATACTGGATCCAGCACCTTTTACTTTTGCGCCCATAGCGTTCAAGTAGTTAGCGAGATCAACTATTTCTGGTTCCTTAGCTGCGTTCTCTATGGTTGTTGTTCCCTCAGCTAAACATGCGGCCATCATTACATTCTCGGTTCCACCAACAGTTGCAAATTCGAACAATATCTCCGTTCCTTGGAGGCGTTTACATTCGGCATAGACGTAACCTTGATCGATTGAAATTTCTGCACCCATGGCTCTCATGGCTTCCAAATGTAAATTAATAGGCCGAGAACCAATAGCACATCCACCGGGTAGACTAACCTTCGCTTTACCGTATTTTGATAGCATTGGTCCTAAACACAATATCGAAGCTCGCATTTTTCTAACCAACTCGTAATCAGCGACGAGCTCTTTAGGTTTTTTTACATTAATTGTTAATTCATTGGATTCGAATGTGACGTCACAATTGAGAGCTTCAAGTAAAAGCTTCGCAGAACGAACATCCATTAAATCTGGGACATTCTTTAGGCAATGCTTTCCTTCCGCAAGCAAGGAAGCAAACATTAAAATAAGAGCTGAGTTTTTTGCTCCACCAACAGAGGCCTGCCCTAAAAGTTTCGCTCCACCTTTTACTACCATCTTATCCATGACGAACTCTTTCTTTTTTAACTTTTTATCGCGCGAACGACTCGATCTTTACCATTGAGGTCTTTAACCACTTTAAGATCTCTGAACTGGCCAGACTTCTCAAGTAAATCTTTGCAAACTAATCCTTGTTCATGTCCTATTTCAAATAGCAGAACACCACCTGAAACTAACCATTCTGATGACTTCTGAACCCACGATTTAAAATGTTCAAGGCCATTGTCGTTTGAAAATAGCGCTTCCGATGGTTCATACTTCTCCACCATCGGGTCGAGATCACTATCACCTTCAGCAATATAGGGTGGGTTGGCAACAATAATATCTGCCTGGGTGTAAGAACCTTTTATTTGCTCCCAAGTAAAATCTTCTACACGGCAATTAACAAACTCAGATCGCTCAACAAGATTAAGAGCTTCTTGATTCGCGAGACAATAAGCATAGGCTTTATCTGAAAATTCTATACCTACAAGTTGAGCCTTATTGAATAATCTTAAGATTGATAAGCCAATACACCCGCTTCCCGCACCGAGATCTAAAACCATCATCGAGCCTTCGGATTTTGCAACGCTGTCCACGGTCTCTGACTTCGTTAGATTTTCTAATTCATCTAATATCGTTTCCGAGTCAGGACGAGGGATTAAAACCCCCGGTCCCACAAAAAAGTCGTCTTTGTAAAACCCGACTTCACCAGTAATATATGCTACAGGCTCACCCTCTGAGCGACGCTTAACTAATTCTCGACAGCGATTCATTTCCTCATCTGTCATGGGGTATTCAAACTTTGTGTAGAGGTCTATTCTTTGCCAACCTAGAGCATTTGAAAGAAGTATTTCGGAGTCTATGCGAGCGGTTTCGATGCCTTTATTTTTGAAGAAGTTTACAGTGCGCTTTAAGACTTCTGATACGAGCATGATTAGGCCTCTTTCTGTTCCTTCATGGCTTCCGCTTGAAAATGCGTGTTCAGAGGTTCGATAACATTATTGAGTGCGCCGCCCATAACCTCATTGAGTGAATGAATTGTTAAACCAATTCTGTGATCTGTTAGCCGGGATTGAGGAAAATTGTAAGTACGGATTCTCTCTGAACGATCTCCAGTTCCAATCTGTGAAAGCCTTTGATCGGAAGCTTCTTTTATAGCCTTTTCTTCTTCAATGGCCTTGAGACGCGCATATAGGACTTTAAAAGCTCTATCTCTATTTTTGTGCTGGGATTTTTCTTCCTGGCAATAGACTACAATTCCTGTCGGTTCGTGAGTTAATCGCACAGCAGAATCAGTGGTATTCACGTGCTGCCCACCAGCTCCACTGGCCCTCATCACATCGACTCGAACATCATTTTTATCAATTTCGACATCGACTTCGTCCGCTTCAGGAATTACAGCTACAGTGACCGTTGAAGTGTGAACGCGGCCTTGAGATTCAGTTTTTGGAACTCTTTGAACTCTGTGAACTCCACTTTCATACTTAAGCTTAGAATAGACATTATCACCTGTTATCGTAGCGATAACTTCTTTATATCCGCCTGCATTTCCTTCAGAGATTGAAATGAGTTCGACCTTCCACTTGTTGGTAGAAGCAAAGTGACTATAGGCTTTAAAAAGTTCTTCAGAGAAAAGCGAGGCTTCGTCTCCGCCTGCACCAGCTCTGATCTCTAAGATGATATCTTTGTCATCATTAGGGTCTTTAGGAAGAAGTAAGATTTTTAGCTCTTGTTCGAGATTTTCAACAACTGTTTCTTTTTCCGATAGCTCTTCTTTTGCCAAAGCCCTCAAGTCTTCATCAGACTCATTTTCAAGGATCTCCTTAGACTCGGCAATATCTTGGCTAGCAGATTTATATTCTCTGTAGGTCTTTACTATGGGCTCCAGGTCCGACATCTCTTTCATAAGAGATCGATATTTTTCCTGATCACCAGTGACCTCAGGATTAGAAAGCTCATGATTTAAGGCTTCAAAGCGTTTTTCAACATCATCTAACTTTGAAAACATAGAAATTCACCCAAACGTCCCCAACAGACAAAAAAAGAGCCGCGCACAATAGAGCCGCGGCTTTTTACCTTCTAACAAGCAGAAGCTATTAGAATTATTCTAGTTTTTCTTATATCTGGCAAATTTTTTCTTAAAGCGCTCAACGCGTCCTTCAGAATCCACAAGCTTTTGCTTACCAGTGAAAAATGGGTGAGATTCGCTAGAAATATCCACGTTTACAACAGGATACGTCTTACCTTCGAATTCAACCGTATCTTTGGTATTGATCGTTGATTTCGTCAAAAACATGAAATCACAAGATACGTCTCTAAACACAACTTCTTTAAATTCAGGATGAATGTCTTTTTTCATTTGAAAAACCTCTTAAAATAGATTCGAGAGCCTATCAAAGACCTGCCTAAAAGTCGAGCATCAAAGTGAAATTAGCAGTTAATTGACAGAAAAAAACCCTCTTATCCTCAGTATCCACCAAGTTATCCACATACTAGACCTATACCTAGGGTATTAAGCTAAACTTGAACCTAGATATAGGGTAATTATTTTTTTTAATGATTACAGGATCTTAGCTATCCATTCATGGATTTTAAGAAATCACCATTGGTTTTAGTGGAATTTAGCTTATCCAGTAAAAATTCCATGCTGTCCACCACACTCATTGGTGCAAGGACTTTGCGTAGAATCCAAAGGCGGTTCAAATCACCTTTTTCAATAAGTAAGTCCTCTTTTCGAGTCCCTGACTTATTGATATCCATACAAGGAAAGATCCGTTTTTCCATGAGCTTTCTATCCAAGTGAATCTCAGAGTTACCAGTACCTTTAAATTCCTCGAAAATC
>CAZFYV010000129.1:0-9396 GCA_964523195.1 uncultured Pseudobdellovibrionaceae bacterium | reverse complement strand
GAACCACAGTCATTTTGTACGGTAAGCGAATTAGATATTGGTGTTCAAATAAGCTGCCTGGACGGAACCAATGTGATTGTTCGCCATGGTACCAACGGCACCGATGGAAAAGATGGTGAAAACGGTATAGATGGCAAGGACGGAAAAGATGGCTCTAACGGAAGCTCTTGTACCGTAACTGAACTTGAGAATAAAACCCTAATTGCATGTGAAGATGGAACTGAAGCACTGATTGAAGATGGCGAAGACGGGGCGACCGGGCATAGTTTAGTCGAAGTGATCGATCCGTGCGGCCCTGAATCCCGTTTTGACGAAGTCCTTTTGAGATTTTCAAATGGTGATATTGTGGCCCACTTTGCAAGCGGCGATAAACAGCACTTCGCAATCTTAGTCCCAGGCACCTATAGAACAACCGATGGAACCAATTGCCAGTTTCGAGTCACAGAGGATTTGCAGGTTGAATCCTTGTAAATGGGTTCTGTAGACAAAATGTACAACCACCCATAATCAGTAAGCAATTAGTGTCAGTGTATCATTTTGAGACGTCCTAATCCAAGGTGCCGACTTTGACTGGCACTCTCTTCGCATTTCTAAAGCTTAGGGAGCCGAAGGAGTTTGGAGAAGGCATGAGGGTGTTTTTTATTGTAAGTATCGTGAGCTTGATGGTGTGGCCATGTTTTGCCGATCCAATGTCTGAAAGCTGTATTGCCCAGTCCCAGGAGACTAGAGAGTGGCTTGAAGCCAGGTACTTCAACGAACTAGAAACCGCATCAAGAACACTTATAGCCCCACCGCCTGAACAAGTTAGCGAGTCCATAAAAGACTCCACATTTCTAAGCCTCCAATCAAACTGTAACGATTTATATAATACTTTTTCTAGGAAGTATAATCGACCTCCTCTATTTACAAATCCCGATTTGCTCATTCAGTATGGAAATCACTTCTTGGCCAACAATACCCATGTCTACTCCCAATTGACACAGGAGTATCAGGATAGCACTTCTCTCCGAGTCGCAGATAACAATCTTGTAACGGATTTCGTTCTTAAATACCAAAATCATCGAGCCTCTTTTCAAACCTTTCGTGATCAGCAACAAGAAAATGGTATCGCTTTGAGCTTCATCACTAGCTCCAAGGCTGTCGACCTGGCCTACAGAAAAGGCGAATCAGATGTTGCTTCCCATAGAGGACACTTTTTTGGAACTCTTGCCCAAAAACCTTTGGACTTGGAAAGCGATCAGATCACAGCTCCAATGCGTATGGAAGTGAAATACAACGTTTGTTCGGATCGTGTTGATCGCTCGATAAACCTTCAAATTGATAGTCGAAACTCCATAGATATTAGTTTCTCACAACTCGTAGACTATATGTTGCCTCAATCCTGTCGAACCACTCCAAGTGCCGAGTATCTAAATATGACTGAAATGGGGACTGGTGGACAGCTTTCCCTAGCATTAGATCGGCTACTAGAACTAAAAAGGGAGAATCCATTAGACTCTCCCTCTTCCCCTGTAAGGGCAATTCATACTGAAACTCAGCAAAACTAATCCACCAAGTTTTCACCACCATCTTCCATTTTGGCTGGACGTTTCCAGTAACTAAATTGCGGAGTAAACTCGGCTTCAGAGTGTCCTGTAAGACTAATAATATTCCAAAGCGAGCAAAACTCATCACCAGGCCCAAAAGGAACCGAGTTTTTTCGGAATACTTTACCATCTTTTTTTACGTAACAAACTAGCCCAGGAAAATTACCACTATTAGCACTACTGGGGTCGAAAGACGCTGTCTGCTCCTTAATATAATCCCCTCCACCATGGGACACCATCCTGTAACGCCAGCCCCTAGCATTAGCCATTTTTCTTTGATCTTCTGGTGTACTCTTAGAGGTTAAGACCACTGAGTATTGGGTTTCCAAATGGGGCAAGAATCCATTTAATCCGTCAGCCCAAAGAGTACAGTAACGACATCCAGGTCCCATATTATGAATCATAAACAGTGTATCTTTATCCAAAAAAAGATCAATTAACTTAACTTTTCCTTCCAATGTTTCAAATTCATAATTCGAAACCTCTTTTAACTCACTATCTTTTCGCATCTTGAAAAGCTGTTGTTGTTTTTCGAATATTTCCATCTGTAATTTTTGAATCTGATCTTGAGACATAACTACTCCTTAAAGGTTAAGTTTTTCAATAAAACCCGAGTGATTAAAGAAAAATTAAATGAATGACGCCGAAATAAATATTCTTCTATTTCTTAATATAATTATAAAAGGCGAGTAAAGACAAAAAGCCCGCACTCAAGTAAAAGAAAACTGAAAAGAATGGAGCTCCAAATAAAGTATAGGCACTTTCTGTCGTCAGAGCCACTGACCCCCCTATTATCATGCTACCAATAACTAGACCCAAAAAGATAATATTGGCTGAAGTATCTAAACTTCTTCGTATCTGATCAGACTGTAAATGATCAATCTTTACTGCGAAACTTGGATGATTAATTTTTCTCAGTATTTGCTTTATCTGTCTTGGAGCTGAATATAACAAAGTAGAAGACTCTCTACCTAGTGACATCAACTCAGATACGACCTTGGTTTTATCATATTTGGTTTTAACCAACTCATTCGCAAACTCTAAACCATAAGGAAGTAAATCGAAATCAGGAATCACCTGTCGCCCCATACCCTCAACAGTTACTATAGACTTAAAAAATAGCATCAACTCTGAAGGTACCTTCACATGATGTCTAGCCGCTATCGAGGTTGAATCCATCAATAGATGCCCCAAGTTTACATTCTTAAGAGTTAATCCAAAATAAGGAGCAATCAAAGATCTTAGATCTCTAGCAAATTGATCCCCATTAATACGTTCATCATAGGGAGCAAGATCAATATACTCGTATGCGAGTCTTTCATAGTCTTCAGTCGCTAAAGCGACAAACATAGCTGCAATTGAATCTGTAGTCTTAGATCCAAGCCGTCCTACGACTCCAAAGTCGATAAGACCGATTTTTTGATTAGGTAAAATAAACATATTTCCAGCATGAAGGTCACCATGGAACAGTCCGTGCTTGAAAACCATTTTAAAGAAAGCATGAATACCCGACTTAATAACCTTCTCTTTTTCAGCGTCTTCAATATCTCTCAAACTGTGAAGAGGCTCTCCCTCGAGCTTCTCCATCACTAGTACATTTCTTCCAGAGTATTCTAAATATACTTTTGGAATAACAATCTGTGGCTCATTCTTGAAGTTCTCAGCAAATCTCCTTATATTGTTTGCCTCAACTACAAAATTGGTCTCAAGCTCGAGAGTTCGAAAAAACTTATCCACAATTCCCACGGGATTAAACACTTTTAGCTCTTCAAAATTTTTCTGTAACAAATCGGCGATCATATAAAGGATTGATACATCATCATCAATGACCTCTCGAATACCCGGGCGTTGAATTTTGACAACGACTTCAGTTCCATCTTTAAGAATTGCTGGATGAACTTGAGCAATACTTGCAGCCGCATAGGGTTGCTCAGAAAATTCTTTGAAAACCTCACCTTGGTTTCCAAACTGATGATCCACCACATTTTTAATTTCTGAGTAAGAAAGAGGTTTAACTTGATCTTGAAGTTTTTTGAACTCCTCAACAAATTCAGGAGGTACTAAATCAGGACGAGTAGCCAACAACTGGCCAAGTTTAACAAAGGTTGGACCCAACTCTTCAAAACACATTCGCATACGCTCTGGAGTCGAGAACTTATCGTACTCAGGATTATGAAACCTTTTAAGAACAAAACCACCAAGTTTAATTCTTTGAGCGACGTCTTGAAACCCGTACTTTGCGAACGCCGCCGCGATTGTTCTTAGCCTTGCCGCGTTTTTTAGAGTTCTTCCGATCTGCTTTGAACTTCCTAGAATCCCCATCCTTTACCTCTTCTGATGCTTCAGAGTCCTTTGAATCCCCAGCTAGCAAAAAATCAATCCGACCTTCATCGATACTTACAGCAGAAACTACAACCTCTACAGGGTCACCAATTTTGAATCGACGCCCTGATCGTTTTCCAACTAACTGCAAATTATCTTCTTCAAATTCAAAACGGTCATTTCCTAAATCATCAATTCGTATTAATCCATCCACGTCAAAATTTCGTAACAAAACGAAAACCCCGAACTTGGCCACAGAACTGATCATCCCTTCGTAAGTCTCACCAACGTGCTTATACATAAAACGGGCTTTTTTAATCGCAATGACCTGGCGCTCAGCCTTAACTGACCTCTGCTCAGTAGCTGATAACATCGTCCCTGCCGCAGACAAACGACTTTCATCCCACCTTTGGGATTCGTACTCTTTGTACTTTAAGCTTTTAAGTTGACGATGAACAATTAGATCTGGGTACCTTCGGATCGGAGACGTAAAATGAGTATAATGATCAAACCCCAAACCGAAGTGGCCTGAATTTTCAGATGAGTACTTTGCCTGGCTCATGGCTCTGAGAGTAAGAATATTCAAAACCTGAGCTTCAGGCTTACCACTAAACTCCTGTAGAGCTTTAGTAATTTTCTTTTGTAGTTTTCCACCAGCCATTTTCTTTTGAGCACCAAAGGAAATTAAAAACTTCTGGAGTACCGAAACGTCTTCCTCGTCTGGAGACTCATGGACCCTAAATACAGATGGCAACTCGGCTTCAGAGAAAATTTTAGCAACCGTAACATTTGCAATCAGCATTAGTTCTTCGATAAGTCGATGTGAAAATATTCGTTCACTTCGAGTTATATCAACAGGTTCACCATCACTATTAACCAAAACCTCAGTTTCGGGAATCTCTAAATCTAGAGAACCTTCCTTAAACCTCTTTGCCATTAGAAGCTTTGCTAAGTCAGCGGCTCGAAGAATATAGTCTTTTACGTGACTAATCTCTTCTGGAACATTTCCATCAATAACTTCCTGAGCTTCACCATAAGTCACGCGCGCTTTACTTTGCATGACCCCTTCATAAAAATCTTTTTCGATTACATCACCTTGGTAATCGATCAACATTTCGCAAACCATGCATAGACGGTCAACATGGGGGTTCAACGAGCAAAGTCCGTTGGATAAATTTTCGGGAAGCATAGGTACAACGAAATTTGGTAAATATGTACTGTTGCCTCGTTCGTAGGCTTCGTCATCTAAAATAGTGTCTTGTTTAACGTAGTGACTTACATCAGCTATGGCCACCCATAAGCGAAAACCCTTGCCTTCGGTTTCAACACAAATGGCATCATCAAAATCTTTAGCAGTAACACCATCAATGGTGATCAACATCTTATCTCTCAGATCGACTCGATCTTTTTTATCAATTTCGGCAACTTCAGATCCAAAGGCTTCTGCTTGCTCAATTGCTCGCTTTGAAAATTGATTGGGAATTTCACTCCCTAAAATGACTTTGTGGATATCATTGAGAGCGTCCTCTGCATCTCCAACGATCTGAATGACCTTACCAAAAAAATCACCATGGGCTGTTGGATAAGAGGTAATCTCTGCAGCGACAATCTCACCATCTTTTGCTCCCATGGAATTTTCATTAAAAATTTTAAGATCACATCCCCAAGATTTGCTTGAATCAACAACTATTCCTTCATGGTCATTAAGTCGCTTAAACATTCCAACGATTCTCGAAGACGAGCGAGCGATAATTTGATCAATCTCACCAAAAAATCGATCACCTTTTTTACTCGGGAATACATCTATTGAAACTCGGTCATTAGACATGATTCCAATCATATTGTGCTTGGAAATGTAAACATCTGGGTGATCAGGGTCGTCTGGAATCAAAAACCCAAATCCATCCGGGTGTCTCTTTATTAATCCACTAATTTTCTTTCTAGACATATCTTCTGAACCTATCACGAGGGTTAGGTAGACTCAAATCCTAGTCGCTACTTAACCTGGAAAACCCTTCATTTTTGATAGTTTCAAGAGACTTGCGATCAATCTTTCCAGAACTATTAATAATTCCTTGCTGAGCTACCATTTCGAGCCAGCCATTAAATTGCTGGGATATGTTATAGAGGTGGTTAATTTCTTTTTGTACCATTTGCTGGACTTCAGCCATCACGGTCTGAAGGGCCTGAAGCTCCAAGGGAACATTATCTTCTTCTGAGTAGACCTTAAAAGCTTTATTCAACTCCTCCGATATCGACTCCACCTGACTTTTTAGCATCGAAATTTTTCTTATATGCGCTCCAATCTCAATATGGGTACTAGTTAGTACATTGATGATTTTCAATTGTAGCGCTCTCAATAGAGTTGGGTCCAAAGAAACCTTTTTATCTTCAAAAGCTTCTAATAAGGTCGTGTATTCTTGAGATTTAGAACTAATAAAACTTGATTGTGTTTTTCTAAGCTCCAGTAGTTCCTGAGAGAAAAGTATAACCAAAGATGTATTTACCTCTAAAACCCTACTGGACTCCACTTCATCTCCTTTGGAGATTAATTCCAAGTACTCCAAAGCTTCATCCATTCCAATGACTGGATTTCCTATTGGCAAAGTCTGCATGTCACCTGCTGGTATGGAACTCCCAGAATTGTTTTTTTGACGCCTTAAAAAACGCTTCAGAGAAGCCCTTCGAAAAGCGAGTCTAATCCTTGAGTAAACAGATCTTGCTTGGGACTTTAGGATCGGCCCAAGCGTTCCACCAATAACCCAACCCATGGAGCCAAAGAAGACATAAGACTCTATTGCCTTGATGGCACCTCCAAGGATTAGCCCCCCAATAAGAATAGTTACAGCTCTTTTGTGAGTCATCCAAGGAGGCTTCTCCATAAACTCAGCTAACGGATTATTAGCAAAATGCAAATCTCGACTAATCATCGCATATCTTGGTAAAGATACTTTCAAAAGATTAACTAGAGCTTGCATGCGTTTCGGATCTGCCTCAAGGTAGGCTTTTAAATCAGGAATCTCTCTCTGCAAAGATTCAATCACCTTGATGACCGTCGAATCCTTTTTAGCCCATTTAGAGATTCGCTGTTTTGGGAGCTTTGGAATATCAACACCATCTTGCAAAGCAACCAAATGTAGAACACTTTCAACTGAATTCAAATGTAGCAACCCCGCCTTTTCTATAACCTCGATAGCTAAGCCATCATCAACCTCAGTTATTTCACCTGCTCTAAAAGAATCAATAGATCTGAAAATAAAGAAATCTTCACAAGTCTGTGTGGCTGCCTGTAAGCCCGGAGCGAAAAAAATGACCAAGCCTAGAATGAGAATCCACTTACTACTCACTTCGTCCCCCAAAAATCTCACCGAGGTTCGATACAAAGGGCTTATCATCATCATAGTCTTTTAAAGATCGATTGATTTGTTCAATTCTCTCTTGAACTAAAAAGAGTTCGTAACTTACAGCCAGCAATCTCATTCTAACGGAACCAATCAACTCTAATCTCTCCGATAAAACTTTTTGATCATGTTCACTTAACGTACTTTTATCAATTTCAGCGAACCTCTCGTATAAAGACTGCACATGAACATAAAGCTTATCCAATGACTTGGTAAGCCTACCAGCATTTTCTGAATTCACAGCAACCTCAGTCTTAAAACCTTCAATGAGCCGATTTTCAAATCCACTCAAACTTATTCGAGTTCGACCACGTTTTGATGTAAAAAGGAAGTCTCGTAACTCCTTATTCAAATCACCATCTAAGCTCAAAGAGAGTTTCAAAAGATCAACCAGTGTCATCAATTCAAATGAAGCTGAATTTTCCAAATCACCGTGATTATACAGCAGATCAGTTAAGTTACCCCCTCCGAGTCCAAGTTTTACAATCTTATCGGCAATCAAATTGTTTAGCGCACTCTCTATAACCTGATCCGCATCTTTTGATAACTCAATTACACTAATAGAATTTCTCTTTAGAACTTTTCGAATTCTCCTCAGCTTCCTAGCTCTCGAGTAGGAGCGCCAAGCTTTAGCAAACTTTGGTCGCAACTTATCTTTCCATCCAGGTAAACGCGTATAAACATATGGTACGAAATACCACGAAGCTAAGAGCGGCCAAAAGATCAGTGTGTGAAATTTATCTACAGGCGCCATCGTAAATATTTGATACAAAAATGGTGAAGCACTCGTGAAAATAGATCCCACCATAAAAAGTGACTTTCCAAACTCACCACTCTGAATCAGTGATATTATTCCTTTTGGAGGAAGGCTCAAAACTTTACCTACTTGTCTGGTTAACCAACTTGCCGAGCTACTTATCCTAAGACCAATACCTAACTGCGGTAGACTCTGCCGAACTAAGCTCAGAGCTGCAGACCTCTTTTTTCGATGATCTAAAATTTCATTTAATACCTGGAGCTTCTCATGGATATCGGACTTTCCATGGATTCCTAACTCAGCTAGTTTTTGAAGAAGCTCATCACGATTGTACTTTTCGAGATTAACTGAGGCCACCCAAGGATCGCCGCCGAAACGCTCCAACATACTTTCTGAAATATGAGAGAACTGATCGCCTGCTTCATTCTGTGCAAAAACGTCTAAAGCTCTTTGCAGATGATCCCGCATAAGTTCGAAGATAATCATGGAGTATTCGTTTTGCTCATTTTCAGGCGCCTTTGCATATCTCATCAAAAATTCATTCAGAGAAATACCTAAAGAATTCACGTATTCCATAATAATGAAGTTGTGAAAGGAAGATAGAATCAGAGAATGATCAATAACTGCAGTACTAATAACATCGAGCATTTCCGGGGAAATAGTGACGTCTTTAGGGTGTTTTCGCAAAGATTGCGGACCCATAGGCACCAATAGAGAATCGGCCCCAATCTGGGGAGAAAACAGGGCCTGACAAAGCCCTGAATTTTCAATGGCTAAGCTACTTTCAAATGTGAGAGCGACAATTAAAGTCACCAAAAGTTTGAAAATTTTTCTCATTGGCGTAAAGCAGAGCAAGGTATATACCAATGAAATTACTTGGAAATCAGCATTCTTTGAGGTCAATCTGAAATGAAATATGAGCAGAATAGTGAACTAAAATTTACCCCAATAGGACGGATTAAAACCTCCTATAAGGAGAAATTCGGAACTCCAAGACAGGCTCATCTCGCACCCTCCTCTAAGGGAGTTATCGTCTTAGAAAAGTTTGTTCAACCTGAGCAGTCACTTACAGATTTAGAAGGCTTTTCTCATATCTGGGTTCTTTTTCACTTCCACCTCAACACTAATAAATCAGCAAAACCTAAAATCCATCCTCCAAGGCTCAATGGTAAGACTACGGGACTTTTTGCGACTCGCAGTCCGCATAGATTCAACCCCATAGGAATGTCTGTCTTGAAAATTGAAAAAATAGACGGGAATAAAATTCATGTTTCGGGCGTGGATCTTGTTGATAATACTCCCATTTTAGACATCAAACCCTATATCCCTG
>CAZFYV010000128.1:0-9552 GCA_964523195.1 uncultured Pseudobdellovibrionaceae bacterium | reverse complement strand
TTAACGCCTACACGCGTTCCAGGCGTGCGCATTCAACCACTCTGCCACCTCTCCGCAATGATTGAATTGGAATGAGGGAGCAAAGTAACAAAGCTCTGTGAGATTGTCTATTGGTAAAAAGCTTATGTTATTTCAGTAGCTTATCTTGCTTGTAGAAGTTCAGTGACGTCAGCTTGGGACATCTCTTTTGTGACTCTATCGAAGAGCTCTCCAAAGCCTTTGCAGTCCATTAAAATGCGACCGATACCAGTCTCACTGCGAAGGCTGCCATCCATGTTATGAATAGGTGCGAAAAAATAATTAATGGCCTGGTTTTCAAAACTAGAGGGATCGTTGCCTGATGGGGATAGAGAAATATATCCGTACTTAGTTTCGTCAAAAGAAGTTCCGATCATCTTAGCATAGATTTTGTTTTGCTCTGAAACTTTGCCAACAACTTCATGTTCAAAATAGACGTTGTCTTCTGGGTAGGTGATTTTTACTTTGATTTGATCACCAGCTTCTGTCACCTCAAGGTTTCTTTCGAAACTTCCTGGGATGTCACACTCAAATTTAGATTGAGCAAAAACACTAGTGGCAAAACTTAGAACAAAAATTGGAAGTAGCAATCGAAAAGTAGACATTATTTCTCGGTCCTTGTTATTAGCTTTCATTTGAAAAGCGTTTGGTTTCCTACCCTTATGTAATCCAAATTACGTGCCATTCTCTTTCCAATAGGGATTACATTGGTAGATTTAAAATGGAAGGCTTGGTTGCGATGAAATAAAAAAACCGAGGTTCGCAGAACCTCGGTTAAATGTGTATACCAATCGGCCACAACCGATCGAACTTGCCTATTTTTATCTGTCGTTTTTACGACTCCACTGATCTCCCTGGCCTCTTCTGTAGGTTCTATAGTTGCCGCGTTCTTTCTCACCATCCGGAGTAAACACTTCGGCATCAGGGCTTGAGCTATCAAATAAACCAGTAGTCGTCATATCTCTTTTATTCACACTTGCAATTTGACGATTTGGTTGCGCTTGCTCAGCTGTATTTCTCGCATTGGCATAAGCCGCATGAGTTTCTTTTTCTTGTCTTGTTGGCGCTCTTCCTGCTGATTCTTGAAATGCTGTATCGAAATCGGCCTGACTCATGGCTGGAGCGTGAACGTCTCTATCTTTGTAAAGACCTTCGATTGCAGCCATTGCCTTAGGATTTGACTTCTTAAGGCCAGCGATTACCACATCACCAACTTTTGATTTACCTTTAGCAGGTTTTAGATTCACACCATTTTGGTCTCCACCTGCTGGAACAAATGCCATCTCTGATTCTTTAGGAGAAACACTTGTGCCTGCAACCATTGGAGAAGTGCTTTCTACCATTTCCATTGCTGCTGCACCGTAATCAAATACTTCCATTTCAGCATAGCTGTCTTCTTCAGAACTTTCGTTTGAGAAAGAATCTCCATTTGAATTAGTGCCTGAAGTGGCAGTTGCTTTCTTAGTGATTTTTCTAAATGACTGTACGCCCGTTGGTCCTTTTTTAATTTCTCCAACAATCGCTGGATCGGACTCATCTTTTTCTACGCATTCAGTGCCCTGACAAACTTCTTTGTTTGCAGCTATTTCATCTGAGATACATTTTTCGACTTTAGCTTTGTCTTCTTTATGTTTCTCACCACAAACTTTAGCAGCCTGCTTGTAGTCTTCACTTTGAGCTACTGTAGTTTCTTTTGAATTCATCTCTTTCAATTCAACATTCGTTGCGTGAGCAATCGAAAAACTGAGAGAGATTCCTGCGATTAAAACGATGTTCTTTAAAGCGTCCATTACACCCGTCCTATTTAATCCTTATATACTTTTTCGTATTCACTTCCTGTACTCTCTTTATGAGCAAGGACTATTCCAAACAACTAAGTACCTAGAATCATTCAATACAGGGTCCTAAAGGGCACGAATTGTCGTGAAGTGTATCGTTTTGAAACACTACAGGTGTTTAAGTCTTATTCATCTGTAATTCCGAGAATGACTAATTTTGTTATCTCAGAATCAAACAATAAAGTTAAGGGACCTACACAATATCATGGTCCTGTTTCCAGCTGAGCTTTTTTATCCGATAATATAGGTATGTTGAGGATCGCTGTACGTCTATTCAAAATTCTAGTCTGGGGCTCTCTTTTGGCTCTCCTGATCGCTTGTAGTGCTCAGCCCACAGAAGATGTTGAAGATATTCTAGATCAACTGCCTATTACTGATCCAGGTGATAGTGACCCAACACCAACTCCTACTCCTTTACCGCCAGATGTTTTTGCTGACTCAATCGAATTTAATAATGCCGCCAATTTCACGTTTGATGCTAACGCCGTTTCTATAACGACTGCGGCAAGTTTAGTGGCAATCGATCAGCTTGATGATGATAATTCAGCTGGTGGTTTTTTAAATGGGAGCTACTCAGACACTGAATACTCTTCATCTCAACTTCAGTTAGATGCGACAGGCTTAACTAATGGTACGGGGTTTTACGAATCTCGAGTGATCGATGCTGCTGGTGACGTCGCTTGGACTAACTTCGCGCCAGTTCCTGTTGCTCCTTACGGTAAGACATTACCTGGTAATGCTTCTGCTGAAACTCAATATGCTTCAGATAATTTCGATATGACTGGAAATGTGATGCTCTATCGGCTAGACGACCAGAGTGGAGCAACTGTTGCTGATTATTCTGGGCAAGGCCAAAATTTAACTGTAGGTGGAACAGTTGGAACGGCTTCAGGAGTTATTTCTTCCGGCGCTGTTTTTGTTGGTGGAAATACAAATGACGTTCTTCTTGTTAATCCAGTCACTAACTTTCCTACGACTGCTGCGACGGCCGCTGTTTGGGTTAAGGCAAATGTAGGTTCAACGGGTGATGGAATTTACAGTTACGCAGTCTCTGGCCAAAATAATGAGTTTTTATTATTTAACCAAAGTAGTTTAAGTTTTTACACCGATGGCGGGAACGTTAATTTTGGTGAGAACATTGCCGACGGTCAATGGCACCATGTGGTTTTAACATGGGATAGCGCAACCGGAGCAGCTGATCTTTATATCGATGGAGTTCACTCGGGAACAAGAACCATTGCAGCCGGACACTCATTAGGTGCAGGTGGCGGTTTTGCTTTAGGACAAGAGCAGGACTCTGTCGGTGGTGGCTATGATTCGGGCCAAGCTTTCCAAGGCGAAATCGATGAGTTTGCAATGTTTAATCGAGTTTTATCAGTTGGAGAAATTCAAGCTCTCTATCGTCGAGGTTCACAGAGAGTGAAGTATCAGGTTAGGTCTTGCAACACAGTGAACTGCACAACTGAGAATTTTGTGGGTCCTGATGGAACGAACGCAACCTACTTTTCTGAACTCAACAACGGATCTAACAATCTACCTTCGTTCGGCTTAACACTGGCAAATAACAGGTTCTTTCAATATCGAGTTGAGATTGAATCTGATGACAACACATTAAATCCTCAGGTGACTTCGGTCAATGTTGGGCCTTCTCATGTGAATGCTGGATCACCATCAGTTATTTCTGTTAACTCAATTTCATATGATAACTTGGGAACTTTTTCAGCCTCCTACGGTACTGGTCATAACGGAAGTGTTAGTTTTCAACTGAGTGCAGATGGAGCTACTTGGTACTACTTTGATGGGGCCAGCTGGGTTATTGCAGCTGATGATTCACAAAACAATTCTGAGGCTCAAGTGAATTCCAATATAACAAGTTTTGGAGTAGCTCAGGGGCCAGGAGAAGTTTATGTGAAAGCTATTTTAAATTCCAGTTTAGGTGTACAGACTGTAAACCTGGAATCTATTACGATTACTGGAACACGCTAAAGTCTAATAAGGGAAAACATCGTTCTTTCCCTTAGAAAATCAATTCAAGAAATAAATAATCAGTTTAAAAAACAGTGGATACGTGCGTTTAACTTCTCTTTTTTGTGGGATAAATCGAGTCGTTTTTGGTGTGTGCCCGGAATTGGATGAGAGTTCCAATGTAGATTAATTCCTGTCGGTCTATGTGTGAATCTTAAATCGTAAAGAGCAGTATGACCAACCAATACCTCTACTTCGAAATCTTGAAGTTTACCTTTCAGAGAGCCTTGCCACCCGTCTCCACAGCCGGGTTGAATCTCGTTTGTAGAACACTTTTGCCGGTTAAGTGGTGCCTCGATTGTAGGAGGATCCATAGTGAAATTTTCTGGGTCGGTCAATTCGCAGATTATTTTGCCATCAAACATATCGGCATAGTCGAAGTCGCTCGCAAAGCCTACATTAGAGATTGCAAACAATGAAAGAATCGAAATTAGATGCTTCATTAAACAGTCCTTTTATAAAAGGTGAATTTTAGCTTCAAATGGCCGTTTGAAGCTAAATACAACAAGTTTCGGAAATCACCTACAAGGTTACAATGGTGACAGAAAGTTTATAATTGGTGGTGAAAATAATTTATTTAGTTTGAAGAGGAGCGAAGTTTTCTAAAGAAGTCTTTTAGAATTGAAGAACATTCTTCTTTTAAAATTCCTGAGTGAACTTCGACTTGATGATTAAGTCTTGAATCGCTCAATAGAGAAAACAAACTATCAACTGCGCCAGCTTTTGGATCGGGTGCTCCATAGTACACGCGCTTCATTCTTGCTTGAAAAATAGCTCCAGCACACATTGGGCAAGGTTCTAGAGTGACATAGAGATCACAGTCTTCCAGTCTCCAGGAGCCAAGAGTTTTATTCGCTTCTGTGATCGCCTCAATTTCTGCATGGGAAATGGCTGATTGCTGATCTTCCCGCTGGTTTCTTCCGCGGCCTATTATTTTTCCATCTTTGACGACGACAGCTCCAACAGGAACTTCATCGTTTTGAGCGGCTTGCTTGGCGAGGCTTAGAGCCTCTCTCATAAAGACTTCTGAGGAGTTTTCCATAGCTTCAGGTACTACACTGGAGGGGCTCTGGTCAAAAAAGAGGCTGAGTTTTTTCAAAAGTGAGTAATTACGAGGGTTTAGGTTGATCGGTGAGAGCTAATAATTTAAGCAAATATGCTATAAACACGTTGCGATGACCCCTGATTCTTGCTATATCTTCAGGGCTTATATTCTATATAGAGAGGCAGGTGATATTCTTTGGCTATGGTAAAAGTAAAAGATAGCGAGAGCTTTGAAGGAGCTTTCCGTCGATTCAAAAAAGCTTGTGAAAAATCAGGTATTCTTTCAGAAGTTAAAAAGCGTGAGCATTACGAGAAGCCAAGCGTTCGACTTAAAAAGAAGTCCATCGCTGCCCGCAAGCGTCTCATGAAAAAAATGAAAAAACACGGACACAACGATTAATCGTTAAACCAGTGTAAGGAGTTTCTCTGTGAGCATAAAAACACAGATAATGGACGATTTAAAAACGGCAATGAAAGCAAGAGAGATGGAGTTGGTTTCGACTCTTCGACTTTTGCAATCAGCTCTTAAGAATAAAGAGATCGATTTGCGTCCTAATGAGCCCACCGAAGAAGATTACATCGCAGTACTCAAAAAAAATGCAAAACAGAGAAAAGAATCTATTAGTCAGTTTAAAGATGCTGGGCGGGACGACCTCGCCCAGAACGAAGAAAACGAACTAAAGATCATCGAAAAGTATCTACCAGAACAGATGTCAGAAGATCAGGTTAAGGCAGTCGTTACTGACGTTATCGCTGAAACCGGAGCAGCTTCTATGAAAGACATGGGTAAGGTTATGCAAGCTGTGCTCGCAAAAACCGGCGGCCAGGCAGATAACAAGATGGTGAGTCAGTTTGTAAAAGAGGCTTTACAGGGTTAAGTCTCGCTTTACAGAAGTTCGACACCTTTTGTGTTGGCATTGTAAAGTCTTTGGGTGCGTACAGTTGTTTACTTAAAATTTAACAAGTTTTCCTGGAAACTAGTTGAGAAGACTATTTTCTAAGGACATTTGTTTATTTCTGCATAAGGGGGCGGTCTTTTGAAATTTGATCAAGATTTTATAGACCGCGTACGTGAAGCCAACAATATTGTTGAGGTGATCGGCCAATACACTGACCTTAAAAGTAGAGGCCATAGATTTTCAGGTCTTTGCCCTTTTCCTGATCACAACGAAAAAACTCCAAGCTTTTCTGTTTCTGAAGATAAGCAACTTTATCATTGTTTTGGATGTAAAAAGTCAGGGAACATTTTTACCTTCCTTGAAACTTACTCTGGCATGACCTTTCCTGATGCTGTTAAATATTTGGCAAGACGAGCAAGTATTCCATTACCTGAAGCTTCCGTAGAGGATAAAGCTTACAATGCTCGTAAAACCGAAAAGGAAATAATGCTTAAGCTAAACCGATTGGCTGGCTATTACTTTTTATCTCAGTTTAAAAAACTTCCTGAAAGTCACCCGGGTAAAACCTATTTTAAGCAGCGCGGACTAAGTGATGAAGTGGTTGAGCGATTTAAATTGGGCGTGATCTTGGATGATTGGTCTGGTTTGGCGAATTATCTTCGTTCGCAGAAAGCTCCACTAGATAAAGCTGAAAAACTTGGACTTATTCGAAAGCGCAAGAGTGGAGATGGGTATTTTGATCTTTTCAGAGAGAGAGTGATTTTCCCAATTTTTTCTCCAACTGGAGATTGTATCGGTTTTGGTGGGAGATCTTTTGGAGACGCTCAACCTAAATATTTAAACAGCCCGGAATCTCCTGTGTTTCACAAGGGGCGCATGGTTTACGGGCTTAACGAATCAGCAAAACACATTCGCTCGAAAGATCAAGTCATTGTGGTCGAAGGGTATATGGATTACCTGGCTTTGGTTCAGGCTGGTATTCATAATGTTGTAGCTACTCTAGGAACTGCACTCACTTCTGATCATGGTCGATTGCTAAAACGTTACTCAAAAAATATAGTCTTACTTTTTGACGGTGATAGTGCAGGAATGAATGCTGCTGAAAGGTCTTTAGAAGTATTACTTCACGAAGACTTGCTTCCAAAAGCCTGTTTTTTACCTGATGGGTTGGACCCAGATGACTTTATTAAGCAAAATTCTGTGGAAGAGTTAGAGAGACGAATTCATAAGGCAAAGGACCTCTTTGACCACAAAATGGGTACTCTCCTAAAAAACTTTCAGGGTCAGACCAGTGAGAAGTTTCGAATCATAAAGGAGCTAGCACCTTTAGTTTTGGCAACCAAAGACCAAGGATTGAGAAACTTTCTGACTCTCGAAATCTCTCAATCTCTATCTGTTACAGTTGAGACCTTGGTTGGGCAGCTCAAAGCGGCTCATAATGAAACGCAAAAGCGTGGGATGTCGGCCGCTTCTAAGGCGGATTTGACAAAAAGTGTTAAAAGTCAAACAATTTTTAAAAATAGCGATAAACCTAGTGATTCTAATAAGATAGACTTAAGTGACTCACCTCGGGACGAATTACTGATTTTCAGCCTTGCTCTTAAAGCTCCGGAATTACTAGAATTTATAATTGCGCAAAACGTGGTCGAGATAGTTACACATCATGGAGTTAAAGCTGCACTTTCTGAAGCCCTTGAGAAATATGGACAAAAGTCCGAAAAATTTGATAAACTCGCAGGCTTTCTGGCTTCTAAGTTATCGACACCAGGTTCAGTGACCTTCTATATGACGCTTACTCCGGGGGAACTCACAGATAGTGAAGGCTTACAAATGTTGAAGGATTGTGTCGCAAGACTAAAATCCAGGCACTTACGCTCTCAAGCACGTCGCTTAGTCAGCGATACAGGGGGCGAACCAAGTCGAGATGATTTGGAACGAATTATGAATATCCATAGAGATCGATTATCTCTAAAAGATAAAAACTAACAAACTCTTAGCGGATTTTGGAGTCGGGATGGCAAAAGAGAATAAAGATGCGAAAACTGAGCTAAGCATCGATGAACAAAGAGTGATGGTGAGAGAGGAGATCGAAAGATTTGCTCAACTCGCCAAGCAAAACGGTGCGGTTACCGTTGCTGAAATCGATGAATTGCTCCCTGCCGAAATCGTCGAGGCTTCTGTTCTTGATATGTTTATGCAAGGACTAGAAGTAAAAGGCATCATCGTGACTGAACACGATGAGATGCAAGCGTCTAACGAAGATGGTGCATCAGAAGAAGAAGACGAAAAAGAAGAAACAACTGATGATGTAAAGGGTAACGACCCTGTACGTTTATATCTTAGAAAAATGGGATCTGTTTCACTTCTTACGAGAGAAGGTGAAGTAGAGATCGCAAAGCGTATTGAGCAAGGGGAAAGACAAATTGTTCGAGCAATTTTGATGTCTCCATTGGGTGCTCAAGAAATCATTCAGCTTGGCGACCGTGTTGATCAAGGTCGAATTAAGATTAAATCGATTTTCCGTGGTCTTGAGGATGAAGAAACTCAATATGACGAGAAGGAGTATATCGAGAAAATTCACGAACTCATTGGTGAAGTTAAAAAGTACGAGAAAAAAGCGAAGAAGCATTTTGACGTGCTTAAAGATGCAGGTATTGATCCAAAAACCAAGGCTGCTGCTCAAGAAGGTATCATCAAAGCCAACGATGAAGTTATGTCTGTCTTTGAAACTATTAATTTCAACAGAAAGACAATTAACCGTATTGTGATTAAGTTTAAAAACTTGGTTTCTCGTATGACAGAGCTTAGAAAGCGTATGCGTGAAGCTCAAACTCGCACTTTTACGGATTCAATCGAAGCTTTAGAAGCTCGTTATAAGATTATCGAAACAAACGATAAAGAGCTTATGAGAACAACTCGTGATACAGGCCTTAACTTTAATAAGTATCGCTCGTTTTATTTGATGGCGACAGACGCTAAAAAGCGTATGGATCGCCTGAATACAGAAACAGAGATGCCATTTGATTGGATCAGAGATACCTACACTGAAATCTGGAAAGGTGAGCGCGAAGCTGATTTAGCAAAATCAGAACTTGTTGAAGCGAACCTTCGTCTTGTGGTTTCTATCGCTAAGAAATATACAAACCGTGGTCTTCAATTCTTGGATTTAATTCAAGAAGGAAATATCGGTTTGATGAAAGCGGTTGATAAGTTTGAGTATCGTCGTGGTTATAAGTTTTCAACTTATGCGACTTGGTGGATCCGTCAGGCTATTACTAGAGCTATTGCGGATCAGGCGAGAACGATTCGTATTCCAGTCCATATGATTGAAACAATTAATAAGCTAGTTAGAACTTCTCGTTACCTCGTTCAAGAGCTTGGTCGTGAGCCAATGCCTGAGGAAATTGCAGAGAAGATGGATATGCCAGTTGATAAGGTTCGCAAAGTTCTTAAGATTGCTAAAGAGCCTATCAGCCTTGAAACTCCAGTGGGTGAAGAAGAAGATTCACATCTTGGAGATTTTATTGAAGACAAGAAAGTTATCAATCCTTCAGAGGCCATTGTTAACTTGAACTTGGCGGAGCAAACTCGTCGCGTTCTTTCAACACTGACTTCTCGTGAGGAGAAAGTTCTTCGAATGCGTTTTGGTATCGGTGAAGAGTCGGATCACACACTCGAAGAAGTGGGTCAGGATTTTAACGTGACTCGTGAGCGTATTCGTCAGATTG
>CAZFYV010000127.1:0-9577 GCA_964523195.1 uncultured Pseudobdellovibrionaceae bacterium | reverse complement strand
GGTTGTTTAGTCTTAAAAAGTATACAGATCAAGATGATAAACGAATGTTAGAAAATCTAAATACTTAGTAATAAAATTTGAAACTGCTACCTAAGATTTTATATTTTACGCAGCGACCTAAGCCGCATCCTTATTAATATCGATCATAAGAGATTTAGGAGTGTAAGGTGTGTATTCAACTTTAGAATTTTCCCCAATCGCATCTATTTTTTCTATGAGGCTATCGATTCGTATAAGTGCTCTTTTGAGCTTGGAAAGAGACTTTTGATCTTTGTGTTTTGCATATTGATCCACTGCCAAAAGTGCAATCATAAGTGGATTGTTCAATTCGTGGTTATATGTGGCAATCATTGCAAGTTGCGATTTTTCTTTTTCGAGAACTTGAATCCGTTCTCGAATTCCGTTGAGTGAGTCCTCTTGTATCTTTAATTCCTCAAATATTAAATTTCGGTTCTTTTCTGTAGCCAAAAGGAGCAAGAAGTAGGCTACAAAGCCAATTTGAAAAACAGAATAAAGAATGGCTGTTGTTGCAGTTGTTGGGTCGAAAATTTGAAAGCTTTTATTGGCAAAATAGAAAGCAAATAAGATAAAAATCATGGCTAATGTATAGGGGGTTGCCTTTTTTCCTGCGGTCACCGCGTAACTCAGTGTGATGAGTCCAAACCAAACTCCTACAGGAGATGATGGCCCACCTGTGGTCATTACTCTAATAGGTAAAAGAACTGCTGCCACGGCGGCTAAAAACATCCAGTGTCGGTCATAGTTTCCAGCCTTGTAGGTGCTATAGATAAAGATCATAGTAATTGCGGGTAATAGTCCGATAGCATATACGCTCGGATGATTGACTCCTTCTAGAAGAAGTCTTGTTAAAAACATCGCCATGCCCAAAATAGAAATTATAATAAAAAATCGAATATATAGTCGAGCTTTCCATAACCTTTGATAAGAGGTGTAGGTGTCTGTTTTGAGAAGCGGCGGGTGGATAAACTTGTCAATGAGGTTCATGACCCAGGCCCTTTGTGATCAGACACCAATTGATGAGATATCTTTTGAATTTCAAGCAAAGATCGTTTGAGATTCTTTAAGTCACTTTCTGATAGTTCAGATTTACCTTGCAGGTTGGTAAACCCTTTTAAATGCTCCTTAATCTGTTTATTGGTTGGGTCGACAATTGTCTTTATTCCTTTAACACGTGATATATGCTCGAGTTCAGATGTTGAAGCTATCAGTGCTTCTTGGTTTTTAATTAATCTTTCGGTGAGTTTTTCTCTAGAGTATTCGATACCTTTTGCCATCATTAGTAGCAGAAGGCATCCCGATGTCAGTGAGACTATGTCGATATTGGTTCCAGATCGGTCTACAAAGTCAGGTATTATTCCCCAGCCTCCTAAAGCCATTGCTAAACCAAAGATCGAATTAAATAGAAAAAGTAATACTCCTGCGCGAAAAGACAGAAAAACCGTTGCTATAAGAGGCGTTAGATACAACCAAATTAATCCACCAGATTGTAGCCCTCCTGTTATCGCTGTTCTCCATGGAATAATAAGAGAGCCAAGAATAAGCATTGTGTAAATGATGAGGTTAATCTTTTTAAGTTTTAAAGAAACAAAAAATGAAGTCCAAAGTACAATAGCGCCGAAGAGGATTAGTCCAAGAGAAAAATTGAAGGACTGTACTTTTAATAAATAGACGAGGAAAAGTGTAGAACAAGCTAAAGAAGAAACAATAGTAATAACGACTATGAGTTTCGCTCTGATAAAGTCGAGACTTAGCATCTCATCTGAGGATAAGTCGTAGTTTCTTGCAATTTTGTCGACTATTTCATTTAGCAATTCGTAGAAGTTCATCGTCTACTTAACGGAAATTATTGAATTTTTCATAATTTAATCAAATCCCGAAGGAGCTAACTTAATACAATCTTAAGGTTAGATCTCAATCCGAAACGAGGAGTGGGACTTAATGTTCCTTAGATTTAAAGCTAGAAAACTTCTGAATGTGCCCATTCCATAATGGGGCAGTTATTTGGAGGATTAGGCAGTGCTGTAAGGAGGTCTTCAATCTGTTGTTTTGATGAGTCTATAACCAATATTATAGATGATCCAACTAACGTGATTTGTTTTATAAGATCTTTATCGCCTGTGGTTTTGATGTCGCTACTTCTGATGACTAAAAAATCCGGGTCTGATCTCAAAGAAGACTTTATGTAAGACTGTATGCCATTATCTCTAAATTTAATTGAGTTATCGACAACAAAGACTCTCAAAACTTTTAACTGTGATGTTAATGAATCAAGATTTTCAGTTGAAACCAATATACAGTGGGGAAAAAGAGCCTCCGGTAAATTTTTTTGAGCCGTATTTCTTTGATAGGTAGTGCGCTCGATAGTTTCTATTGTCTGTTGTGAAAGATTGAGTTCGAAATAGTTCTGTAGTAATTCAAGGGGTTTTAGAAAACTGAGCTGAGACAAATCTCTAGTATAGTCCTTGAGCTGATCGATATTTGCACCGTTTTTCCAAAGAGTTAAGAAACCTAAGTTGCAAATTTGATTAACAGATAGGTCTTGAGTCATTGGTTCAGTTAGAGTAATTGTTTTGTAGTAGGGATGTTCAGGGTTTTTCTTTAGGACTTTGTTGTTGTTTGGCTTTTCTATCGCGGTTGAAATGAAATCTAATTCTTCAGGCCAACGACAAATTATAAACTCAAAGAAGTCTTCGTCTTTTTGCTGCTGGAACTGTTCGGAATATATTTTATAGATCTGACAGTAAATTTCAAAAGATGCAAAGTCCTTATCACTGCTAGAAAAAGATTGAGAATTCTTACGGGCTACTTCGAGACTGTCTAAGGCCTCTAAGAGAAGTTTGGACAATTCACTGTACTCTTCTCCCAAGGAACAGAGAATTTTCTTTAGATGGTCAACTTTAAAGATATCAATACCCTCATCGATGGCATGATCCCATTTGGTATAATCCACCATATTGAGCGCATGTAAGAAGTCTGAGAGTAAGAAAAAAACGTAGGCTGAGATTGGGATTGAGCTTATGTTTTCATCTTTTATTTTCAGATAACTACTGTGATAATCATTCCACCACGTCTCTGTCGATGTGAAATCTCTAATTGGCTCTTTTGAAAGCACAACTCAAGTCCTTACCAAGTAATCGAGCCTTTAAAGACTGCTCCGTAAAAGGCATCAATATTTGATGAAGTGATTGTATTGCTTGTGTAAACTTCGATATTTCCTCTTTTCTGAACTGCATCTTGAACACCGAAATCAACATCTAGAAATAATCCAAATGCCAACGCATAACCGATTCCATCTTTTTTAAGGTTTCCAATTAACCTTCCAAACTCAAAAGTTTCATTAAGCACTATTTGGGGGTCCATCTCCCTTTTGAAGTTCTGATTGGTAAGGAGGTTCACTTCGTCGACGAAACCCTGGCTCAATCGCGTCTGGCCGTAGCCCAGACCAACACGCAAAATAAAATATGTCTTATCGATTTTTCCTGCTCTCTGGGCAAGGAAGTAATTATATGTATCTAAAGCGAATCCGAGGAAATAACCCTCGTAGGTCGATCTAGGATCAAGTCCCTCAAAGGCCTCTGGGGGGCCCTTTACGTTATAAAGATAGGGTTTGTTATATGAATAGTAGTAGGCTTCAATTCTGCTGGCGTCGCCCCACTTATTGTAACCTAAAATTATTTTCCGATAGCCCGAGTCAAATTGAACGTCAATTGGTGTCGAGTAAACAGGGTCGAATCCGCCTACTGTTCCGACTTTATATTCGTCAGCAGCGTAGTTAAGTCGGCCTTTGAATCCACCGGTTTCGACACTAATAAAAATTTTGTCATTTGAGAGGAAAAACTTAAGATAATCGATGCTATCCCTTAGATCTGATTCATCAGGTAGAGCTAATTTTAAAGCCCAGCCTTTGGAGGTTTGTAGTCCAAACTCTACGATGGAAAACCCACCGACATCTGTATCAAATTTGCTATTAGCGTATTCAGTGTCTAAACGATCATTGTACCAGTAGACAGGTTTGTAACCTAAAGTAAAAAAGCCGTTAAAACTCGAATCGCCCTTTTCGAAAATATAGCCTTTAGCTTTGTCCCATATAGACCTATCGTCATTTGGGTTTTCATTTGCCGTACCAGCGAGATCATTGGCCGAGGGCGTAGTTGGTGTGCCGCTTGATTGAGGTGTTGCTCCTAGGGGTTGAGGAGATGAATTTAAGGGCTGTGGATTTGTCGAAGGCTGAGTCGGAGCTGGAGTTGGGTTTGGATTTGTTTCGGGTGTTTGAGCAAAACCAAGGCTACATATAAGAACGACACTTATAAAAATTAAGAGCTTTATCATTCTTCAACTCCAACTCCACAGGCAGTTTGAATTCGAGCGTCTTCAGCTCGAGATGCGGAACTTGAAGTTTGCATGCAGCCTTCGCTAGTGTAAGGAGTTGTTGGAGGTGTTGGTTCGAAGATCACAAATTTGTAATCTTCTCCGCATTTTACTGGTAAACCAATATATTCAAAAACTTCTTCCACAGGGTCTGCGCCGTTATTGACCTCTATTCGGATATCAATACTCGATGGACAATCGGTAATTATAGTTTTGAAGAACTCATCTCCAATTAATGAAATCGATCCCAAGAGGTCATCTTCATAAGCTGGGGCACCTGTTTCGCGAATTCGAAGCGAACTAAGGCTTCGAAAGAAACCTTCTAGCTCATTATGTACGTAGAGCCTTGTTTGCCCAGCATCACCTTGTTTAAACAAATCCTCTGTCTTTCCACAACCACCCAAAATGGTGAGTAGAACGACAGTCATAACAGTGTATTTCATTAGAAAATCCCTCAATTTTGACGTTAAGCAAATCGTCATTCAAAATATCGCTAAATACAAGGAATTTGACTCCTATTGATCAATCTGGTGGAATTTAGAAGATAATATAATTTTGCTTTTATAGAGGGGACTATGGCGAAACTGCTTATTTATTATGCTCATCCTGGACATAGCCATTCAAGGGTCAATCGAGCCATGGCAGAAATGGCTTCAAAAGTAGAGGGCGTGACCTTTTGCGATCTATACGCCACTTATCCCAGGTTCAATATAGATATCGATAAAGAGCAGGAAAAATTGCTCAATCACGACGTCTTTTTGTTTCAGCACCCGCTTTTTTGGTATTCGACACCTCCTCTAGTTAAAGAGTGGATTGATCTAGTGTTAGAGCATGGATTTGCCTACGGAAGTGGGGGAGACAAGCTTCATGGTAAAACTATGATGAATGCCATTTCCGCAGCGGGTCCTGAAGAGGCCTACACTGAAAAGGGATACCAGCATTACTCATTGAGAACTTTTCTGACTCCTCTGGAGCAAACGGCTAGGCTTTGTCATATGAACTATTCCGCACCCTATGTTCTTTATTCATCTTTGAAGGTCAACGAAGATCAAGATATCCCACAACATGTACAAGGCTATAAAATGCTGATTGAGTCGATTAGAGATGATCATTTTGATTTCGAAAAAGCTTTTTCCACTGATGTATTGAATGCGACTAATCTGCCCATGAGACATGAGGTTTAGAATATGACTGAGATTTTTCTGGTTACGGTGTTGTTTTTGTTTGCCGGTGTAGTAGCTGTGCCCATTGCAAGTCGACTCAAGCTCGGGTCTGTGCTTGGTTATATTATTGCGGGTATTGCAATTAGTCCTTTGTTAACGTCTCTAAAGGTTGATGTTTCTACCATCCAGCATTTTGCTGAGTTTGGTGTCGTCATGATGCTTTTTTTGGTGGGTCTTGAGTTAGAGCCAGAAAAGCTCTGGAGAATGCGCAATAAATTGTTGGGCCTAGGTGGTCTTCAAGTTTTGATCACCAGTTTAGTTTTTACAGGCATTGCTCTTGCTCTGGGGCAAGCCTTTCAAACGTCTATAGCCATCGGTTTTGTATTCGCGTTGTCTTCCACAGCCATAGTTTTGCAAACTCTCAATGAAAGAGGTTTGATGCAAAGTGAGGGTGGTCAAAGTGCTTTCTCAGTATTACTCTTTCAAGATATAGCCGTTATTCCAATGCTTGCTGTAATTCCTCTTCTTGCTTTGCCCGAGCTCAGTCAAGTTGGTGGCTTTATTGGAGAGGCTGCTGCACAATTGGCTTCGAGTGATGATGGTCATCATGGGTCATTGAGTTTAGTCGAGGGATTAGCTGGTTGGCAGCAAGCTCTTGTTACCGTTGGTGCAATAGCGCTGGTCGTTTTAGGTGGAATAGGACTTTCAAGGCCAATCTTTAGGTTTGCAGCTTCCGCAAAGCTTCGTGAAATTTTGGTTGCGACAGCATTGTTATGGGTCGTAGGAATAGCTCTTCTTATGAGTTTGGTGGAATTATCGCCAGCCCTTGGAACTTTTTTAGCTGGAGTTGTTTTAGCCAACAGTGAGTATCGCCATGAGCTTGAAATTGATATTGATCCGTTTAAAGGGCTGTTGTTAGGGTTATTCTTCATTACGGTTGGGGCAAGCATTGATTTTAATTTGTTTTTTAATCAGTTCGGACTTGTGATTGGCCTCACTCTTGGAGTCATGGGTATTAAGGCGGCTATTCTTTATGGACTTGCTAGATTTTTTAAAATACGAGGAAACCATAAGTGGTTATTCACTTTAGGACTCGCCCAGGCAGGGGAATTTGCTTTTGTTTTATTGGCATTTATCGTTTCCAACAAAGTGATGAGCAAAGACCTGTCTGATTTACTTTTACTCATCGTGGCTCTATCTATGCTGCTAACGCCTGCGGCGTTTATCATTCAAGATCGCTTTTTTAACAAAGCTGAAGATGCTGATGATGGGCGGAGCGCTGACGAAATTGAAGAGCAGCAAGAAATCATCATTGCGGGTCACGGTCGTTTTGGAGGAGTCGTTAACAGGATGCTACGAGGATTGGGGTATAAGACCACCGTTCTTGATTATAGTTATACTCAACTTGAAATGCTGAGAAAGTTTAATTTTAGAGTTTATTTTGGTGATGCAACTCGGCCTGATTTGCTTCACGCTGCAGGAATCGAAAGAGCTAAGATATTTATCATCGCTCTAGATAATAAAGAAGCGATTACTGACCTCGTAAAACACTGCACTGAGCACTATCCTAAGCTTCATGTCATTGCTCGGGCAATTGATCGTCACCATGTCTATGATTTATTTGCGGCTGGTTGTAGAGATATAATTCGAGAAACTTTTGATAGTTCAGTGAGAGTTGGTCGATCTGCTCTAGAAGCCATGGGAGTTCATCCATTTGAGGCAGAAAGAAAAGCGAAGAAGTTTGTTGAAAATGACTCCTACTCCCTAAGAGAACTCGCGCCTTTGTATAAACCTGACATACCTGTAACTGAGATTCCTGAGTATGTGGCTAAGGTGAAGGAGATCCGAGAACAGCAAGAGGCTGAATTGCAAGGTAGAGATCGTAATTATGGAAGTCGTTCTGATCGTGGTTGGTCTCCTCCGACCCTACAGGATGTTGAGGCCGAAGAGAGTAGGGCCGATTCAGAAATCAATTAGTCTGCTTTTAGTTGAGCTTTCGGAAATGAGGCCTTGTCTTCAAGTAGGAACAAGGCCTTTTCTTTTTTCACCGGCCATTCAATTTCAGAAGTGGCAAGATCAATTTTTTGGCGATTGATTTTTACTTTCGCGGTTACCCTGTTGTGTTTTGTTAAAAACAAATAGCATTCACTATCATCAATCGAGTCGAAACATTTGATTTCGTCAAGTTTTAGATCGCAACTGTTCGAGTAAGGAGGCATAAAATAAATCAACTCCCAATCTTGGTGATCAAGTTTTGTAAGGTCTAAGGTATTTTTTGAAATCAAAGAATGAAAGTCTGAAGAAACATCGGGAGTCGCCCTTGGGTTGAAAAAGTAAATCCCAGAGAGAAGAGTTAAAATCAAGAGCAGAGTTATTGCAATTGCCTTAGACTTAATTAGTTTCCTCCCAGTGATTTAGTTAAATAATGCCTATGGATTCAGAAAGGGCAATTCTTTGCTCGACTTTAGTTCGAAGTATTCGGACTTATTTGTATCAAGTAGTCGAAATTATGATCATTCATGTTGGTTATATTTTCTAAGTGTTATGCATCTTTAGCTCAGGTCGAGTCAAAAAAAGTAGCATTTATAAAAGCGTCAAAAACTTGTTCTAAAATCTTCTTTTAACGCGAGTGACACTAACAATAGTCACAATTCTGTCTAGGTTTTCTCTCTCACAAATTCCTAACTTTTAGAACAAATGTTTTTAGTTCAATCTCAGTGTCTATCAAAAAAAGAAAGTTTTATGAATTGAGCTAGGAGGAAAAATGAACGTTGAACAAACTATTCAGCAAATTGAAAGACTCTATCAAACCGTGACTGGAAGCCAGTTACCGACAGGTCAATCTTTTGAAACAATCAAGGAAGGTTCTGATATTGAGTTAGATCTTGAAAGAAAAATAGATTTGCTTCTTCACGCTCTTCAGTCATCTCTTGCCCCTCAAGCGACTATGCCATGGGTGCCAACAATGAATGTTTGGGAATCTGAAAATAAGATTTTTTTAACTTTTGATATCGCAGGTGTTTCTAAAGAGGATATCGACGTCAGTGTTCGTGGAAATTTGTTAACTATTAGTGGATCGAAACGTCTAAGAAATCTTGAAACTGGATATGCTCCAATTCGCTTTGAGATGAAGCAAGGGCCTTTCCATAGAAGCATTGTTTTGCCAATTGATGCAGCAACTGCAGAAATTCATACCCAAGTTAAAGATGGGATCTTGGAAATTGAAGTTCCCAAGAGAGCAACTGAGCATAAAGGAACCGTTCAGTGAGTCCTAAGAAAAAAACAGTAAAAGAAAAACCAAAGAGATCTTTAAAGGCAGATGAAACCCCTTCTGCACAACATATTCAAACGGAGGATATCATGGAAAAAACTCTTAAAATCGATGCACAAAAACTTCAACTTTTGAGCGATAGAATTGGGCAAACAATTGAAGCTCTTAACCTTGTTCGTTTTTCTGCAATGACGCAGCCAATGGCTCAGAATGGAATTGGTCAGTGGAATCAGTTTGGTCAAAACTCATTTTTTGCTCAAAACTTAAATCCAACTTTTGGTCTTGGTCTTATGGATGGTCGAATTCAAGATCCAAGAATGATTGACTACAGAACTCTTGATGGACGTTTTGTTGCACCAATCGCACAAAACTATGCTCCTTTTCATCAGCCTGTAGCAACTCCATTCTATGGTCAGAACTTCTATGGTGTACCTTTTATGACTCCATCGGTTTATGGTTTCGGTGGAATGCAACCGGTAGTGCACAATCCAGCTGTACCTAATTACGGACATTTTTCTGGAGTTAACCCTCTAGCTCAGTCTTGGGGGCAGTACACTCTTATGAATAACCCACAGAATTATATCTATGGTCAGCAGCCAGAGGTTCTTGATCGAACTCGTATGACGGCTCAGATGGCGGGAGCTCCAGTTTATAGTTCAACTCCTGTAGCATAATATTTTTTGATCAAAAGGGGCGGCTATAGCGCCTCATTTTTTGCCAGAGAATTCCGATAAGATATCGATATGTTTCGGAG
>CAZFYV010000126.1:0-9590 GCA_964523195.1 uncultured Pseudobdellovibrionaceae bacterium | reverse complement strand
CTATAATTTGTCTTTCCGGAAATAATGGCAAATACGCTAGGTACGATTTCGAAAAAGATGTCTATTTAGACTTAAATTACGAGAAAAGTTTTGATGCCTGTGTGGCCGATCTTTAAAAGTAAAGTGTACAAAGATGAGACAAGCTACATCTGACAAAAGCTGACACCAAGATCTTAGAAACTGGCTTTAAGCACAGTAATTAGGTTTTGGAGGCTAATCATGCACTTAAAGAGACTGTTTTCCGATAAAAATGGTGTGGGCGTTTTAGAAAAAGGGCAGAGGCTCGGACAGTTTGTTATTGAAAATCAACTAGGTGAAGGTGGTATGGGCGCAGTCTATCTCGCGAACGATACTAAGCTAGACCGTAAAGTAGCTCTCAAAATCTTAATAGATCCTGATAATAGCGAATCACTAGAAAAGCGCTTTAAAAATGAAGCTAAAATTTTAGCATCTATGAATCACCCCAATATAGTAAGTGTTTTCAATTACGGGGAAGATAATGGAACAAAATATATTGTTATGGAGTATGTTGAGGGAGATGATTTAAAATCTGTGCTCACAAGTAGAAGCTTTGGTATTGGTGAAGCTATTTCCTGTTTAAAGGAAATTTCTGAAGGCCTAAAGGAAGCTCACTCCAATGGAATTATTCATCGAGATATCAAGCCGCATAACATTATTGTAACCGCTTCAGGAAAATGCAAGCTCGTTGACTTTGGAATTTCTAAGAGTTTTGTAAGAGATGATCAAGACCTTACAGCTACTGATCAAATAGTAGGAACGGTTAGCTATTTAGCTCCTGAAATTATCATGGGCCAAAAGCCAAGTGCCCAGTCAGATATATTTTCTCTGGGAATAGTTTTGTTTGAAATGTTAGAAGGATTACATCCATTTAACTCTGATACTCGATATAAAACTATGGATCAGATTAGAAACAAAAAGGCGACGCTATCGGATGGTGTGAAGCAACTTTTGCCCGAAAAACTTTGTAAGGTACTCGATCGAATGATTGAAAAGTTACCTTCTAGTCGTTACCAAAGTATTCAGGAGCTTCAGCAAGATTTGAATCAGATTAATATCGGAGATATACCTGATGAACTATTAGCAGCAGCCAGACCTGAATCTCTTATAATGAATGAGCATGTTGTTCGTATGAAACTACTCAGTCGAGGTTTTAAAACTCGTGAAATCGGAATGATTATTAGTTTGGCGGCTCAGATTCAAGAAAAGGATTTAAAGTTTTCCGACAAAACTATGCCTCTTGATAAGAAAAATAAAGTAGCGATTTCAAGTGATGCCTTAGATAGAGCGGTAGATCGGTTTCGAGGCGCCAAGCTAGCTGTTTCAGGTTCTTCAAATTCGAACTTAAAGTCAAAACTTCAGCTTAGATCTTTGTCAGAGTGGGTTAACATTGCAAAAATTAGCTTAGTCATTGGCGCAGTTCTAATTGTAATTTTTGGTACGGTGTTTATCAGTGAAAATCCAAAGAATGAAGAATCTTTCGATCTCGCTTCAATCGATAAAGCGAAGCTTTCAAATCCTCAAAAGGGAAGTTCTTATCGGTTCAAATTGCAGAGAATTAATACAGTTAGTGGCGAAGTTTATCTCGACAGTGAAGAGATACATAAAGTTATAAATACCAATAATTCGGGTTACAAAGTTGAAAAGTCTGATAGTAATGGCGTTGTTCTAGGTTACTACGAAAGCCCAATGAATCAATTTATGGGACCTAGTGAGGTTAAAGATCTAAGCGGCAAATTACAGACGGCTGTTTTTTCTGGGAACTATAACTCAATCTTTCCTTTAACTGTGGGTAATAAAATGGAGTACACAGTAAGCGGTACCGATACAGAGCTCAATGGAGCTTATAATGGCGCCTTTAATTGTGAAGTTAAGTCAAAGACCTTCTATCATTCTGGAGCTAAGAAACTACCGACATTTATTGTTCGATGCTTTAGCAAAGAGAATTCTCAACAACATGATACATACTATTATTCCCCACATTTAAATATGATCGTTAAGTCTGAATTCGAATATACTGTAGATGATCAAAAACACGTCTTTGTTCAAAGTCTTCAAGACTATTCATTAAATTGATCAAGCTACGATTGGTTTAGTGTTGCGAATGGCAAAAAAAAGCCTGCTTGAGTAAGCAGGCTTTTGAACTTTTAAGATCTAAAATCTAAGAAATTAGTTTTGATCTTTAAGTGGCTTAGCAAGTTCTTTAACTTCGTCTCTCATAGAGAACTCAAGCTTTGGAAATCTAAGACCAGCTTCACCAAGACCTAAGCTTACTGAAGCAATGATTGCCGTTGTGTTAGCACCAGAAGCAAATTGGATAGTTCCAGAAATTGCAGATGGAGAAACAGAAAGACCAAGACCTCTTCCAAGAGTAAGAGTGCTTAAATCTTCAACTTCGATTGGAGTCGTAAAAAAGATCCAGTTCCACTTGTAAGCAAGACCAGTTACAAATCCACCTTCTCTAACAGTAACTTGGTAAGTCGTATCGTTAGTAGTAAGGCGACCAGTTTCTTGGTCAACATAAGTAACAGCGATATCGTGAACGTCAGTATCGTAAAAGAAAGCTGCATCCCATGCTTGATAAGAAACAACACCTTCAACAACAGCGCCTGCATTTCTAACTGCAGAAATAACGTTTTCGATTTGTTGGTCAGTTACTTTTGGACCTGCAGACTCTCTCATGATTTCAAACATCTCATTGTCAGAAAGACCCTGACCAAGAGCAATCATAGGGAAAAGTGCAGTAACAACTAATAGAGCGATTCGCTTCAACATATTTTCTCTCCTTAATTAAAAGCCTATTAAGCTAAAATGACGCGCGATAATAAACACGATCGATTCATTTATTGAAGACACTTTGTTGTGCGTGAAATCTCTTCGTTGAAGTTGAGAAAATTTCTAAAAACCATGTGAGTTTTCTAGTTAAACAGGATTGAAGACTGATTTTTTGAAAGGAGTACATGAAAAAGGGAATTGAATGAACGGTTTCAAAGTGAAACCGTTAAATATGGGCCATTTTATCTGTGAAGAATTTTCTAAGGCTGTAAGCATTTCCAAAGGCTATGGTTACTGGAGAGTGCGCCACAATTGATTTGAGGTTTTCTTCAAGAAAGATGCAGTTTGTACCCCTTGAATCTTTTACACGAATTCAAGGGGTGGTAACTGAACTAGCATTGGCTAGTTTCGAAATTGAGGAACTCCAAATTTAAACAGAGCTATGTAAGTTGCGATGATAGCAATGATAAATAGGCCCCAAAAAAGTAAAATTCCTTTTCCCTTTAAGCGCCAAACAAATGCTGGGTACGCTCCAACGATTAACCAAATAAGTATCTTTGCAAATAACCATGGGTCATTTCCAAAGGAGTATCCACCGCGAGCCATGAGGCCGAAGCCAGCGATAAAAGCGATGACCATCAAAACACCATGCGTTATTCCCAGCATCTTTCGAAATTTAAAATCAGCTTTCTGACCGCCAGTAGCTGCATAGATAGTTATGGCTCCCAGACTTGAAAACACGCCAATAAGCGTGAAAACGTGAATCCAATTATAAAAGGCATATGACATGGAAAACCTCCAGGGGGATTAATTTCAAAAAAGTTTCGGCTGATTGTACCTAACTCAAATTCATTCTTAATTCACCTGAATTTTCATTGACTTTGAGCTCTGTCTGGGTGAGTCAATGTCTTCTTAATGTAAAAAAATTGGTGCTTAAAAGGAGTAGACCTGATGATCGAAAATATTGGTTTGATTGCACCTGTGGCTGGAGGAGTAGGGCTTATATTCGCTCTTGTTCTTTACAGCATGGTGATGAAGCAATCAGCAGGAACAGCAAAGATGGTAGAGATCGGTGATCAAATTCACTTGGGAGCGATGACGTTCCTTAAAGCTGAATACAAGATCCTCATTTTCTTTGTAATCGCTGTAGCTATCGCGTTGAATTTCGTTGGCGCGAACGGATGGCAAACATCTGTGGCTTTTGTATTTGGAGCCTTCGCTTCAGCATTAGCTGGTTTTATTGGAATGAAATCTGCCACAAAGAGTAATGTGAGAACGGCTGCCGCAGCTAAAGATTCTGGTGTTGGTGCTGCTCTTCTTGTTGCTTTCCGCGGTGGTGCTGTGATGGGTCTCTCAGTAGCAAGCTTAGGTCTACTCGGTTTAGGTATATTCTACTTTGTGTGGGGACAATACCCTGAAACTTCTAGCGTGATCTCTGGATTCTCAATGGGTGCTTCAAGTATCGCACTTTTTGCAAGAATCGGTGGAGGTATCTTTACTAAGGCTGCAGACGTAGGTTCTGACCTTGTTGGTAAAGTTGAAGCTGGAATTCCAGAAGATGATCCACGTAACCCAGGTGTGATCGCTGATAACGTTGGTGATAACGTTGGTGATGTTGCTGGTATGGGTGCTGACATTTTTGAATCTTATGTTGGTGCTATGGTTGCTGCGGTTGCAATTGCTGCAACGATGTCAGCTGAAGGAATCGCAATGCTTCACAACGGTGGCATGGACGGTGGTCAAAAAGCTCTTATGGGTCTTCCGCTAATCCTCGCTGTATTAGGTTTGGTAGCATCTGTAATTGGTATCACATTAATGAACGTGTTTAAGGGTGCTAAAAACCCAGCGTCTGCTTTGAGTGCATCTGAATATTCTGCTGCTGCGATCTTCTTAGTCGGTGTAGCGGTTGCTCTTCAAATGTTTGGTTTTACTTGGAACGTATTCTGGCCAATTATTGCCGGTACGGTTGCAGGTCTTGCGATCGGTTACGTCACTGAGTACTACACGGCAAAAGGCCCTGTGATGAAAATCGCTGAAGCGTCTAAAACTGGTCCTGCAACAAACATCATTACTGGTTTTGCTGTCGGTCTTGAAAGCTGTGTTGTTCCTCTAGCTCTTATCGGTGGTGCGATCTATGTATCGTTCAACACTGCTGGGTTATACGGAATCGCAATGGCTGCAGTTGGAATGCTAGCAACTGTTGGTGTAACGATGACTATCGATGCTTATGGCCCAGTTGCTGATAATGCTGGTGGTATTTCTGAAATGGCTGGATTAGGTCCAGATGTAAGAAAAATTACTGACGGTCTTGATGCTATTGGAAACACAACTGCTGCTATCGGAAAAGGATTCGCAATCGGTTCTGCGGCCTTAACTGCACTCGCTCTTTTCGTTGCTTACGGTGCTTCTGTAAATGCTGTTCGCGCAGCTGCAGGAGAAGGACCTCTCTCAATGGATATTACTAATCCGATGGTTGTTATTGGATTCTTGTTAGGTGCGATTGTTCCTCTTTGGGCAGGTGCTCTAACTATGCAATCTGTTGGTAAAGCTGCAACTGATATGGTGACTGAAATTAGACGTCAGTTTAAAGAAATCCCAGGTCTACTTGAGGGAACTGGAAAACCTGATACTGCTAGATGTGTTGAGATTTCAACGAATGCAGCTCTTCGTGAAATGATTCTTCCAGGAATCATTGCTGTTGTGGCTCCTACTCTTGTTGGTTTCACACTTGGTGCTGCGGCTCTTGGTGGAATGCTAGCAGGTGCTCTCCTCACAGGTGTTGTGCTCGCGCTTCTTATGTCAAATGCTGGTGGTGCTTGGGATAACGCTAAGAAGTACGTTGAGAAAGGTGAACTCGAAGGACACGCTAAAGGTTCTGAAACTCACTCTGCAACAGTTACTGGTGATACAGTTGGTGATCCGTTCAAGGATACAACTGGACCAGCAATGAACATTTTGATCAAGTTGATGTCAATTGTGGCTCTTCTTCTTTCTTCAATCATTGCGTAAGTTATATTCTTAAATTAGATTCTAAAGCCGAGCCTTGTGCTCGGCTTTTTTATTATGGATTCAAGAATTAAAGAAAAACTATTCAAATACGGGTCGTTTCCACTGAGTTTGAGTTACCTCTCTACACAGAAGAAATTCTATGAAAATTCAGAGGGACTTGTCGCCCATGAGACCAGGGGGCAATATTTTATTATGGCTGGTGAACCTATTGTTTGGGGGAATCTGTCGCTGTTCTTCGAAAAGTTTTTCTCTGACTTGAAATCAAAGAGTTTGTATCTATGTGGCTACTACGTTTCAAATGAGTTTAAGCGAACAGTACTATCGAATCTAGATCAATTGGTAGGTAGAAGTCTCGAGTTCGAAAAGTGTGGAACCTCTTCCATAATCGAACTGAATGAATGGGAATTGAATGGTGCTCAGTCTACTGAGGTAAGACGGGCTTTAAATCACAGCGTGAAACAAGGATTTGAAATTAGACGCATGCAGGGACCACAAGCGTCTTTGGAATTGAGCCAGTCTCTGAGAATGTGTTTTGATCAGTGGAGACAAAAGAAGGGGATTCTCGATATTAAGTTCCTGATTACTTCTAAGCCTCCTGAACCTAATTTCTGGAATGATTATGAGGAGTGGTATATTTGTTACCACGAGAGTGAAGTTATCGCCTATTTAAGCTGGCTTCCCTATGGGCAAGACGGTCGGTATTTAAATCAAATGATTCAAAATCCTAACGGACATAGGTTTGGTTTGGATGCTTTAATTGCCGAGAGTCTTTGTGACTTCAAAGAACAAGATGTCAAAGAAGTAAGTCTAGGATTGAATCCCTTTAATTCTCTAAGTCTTGGAGTAGATAAAAAAGGATTGATGAAGTTTGCTAGTTATTTTTTACCAAAATACTCTTCAGAAGGTTTGGCTTATTACAAATCTAAATTTGGCAAAACAAAACAGCGTCCTAGGTATATCTTTTGGGAAAAAGAAAAAGGTTTTATGCCAGCATCGCTAGCCATGACGAGAGCGAGTTTCGACTTCTACAGGAGGGGTGTGAGTGAACTTTAGCGAATGGTTGAGAATGGCTTATGGTTTGTTTATGGGTACTAGCGTGCAATATATCAAACCCACAAACCGATATTTGTTTCCCACAAAAATTGTTGAAGTTACCAAAGACCTTTCTATCCAGTTGGGTGGGGCCGGAATTGTGGGTGTTCTTCATTCTGAGAAAGAAGTTCTCCTCATTAATTGTAATCAATCAAAAGCGACTCAAAAATTAATGTCAGAGTTGAGCTTTTTAACTCCAGCCAGCATTAAAGCTCTTGTCATCACAAATGTCTTTTCTGATTTTTATGGAGGCTTTGCTGAGTTAAAATTAAGTGATTTTAGTTTTTTTGCTCCAAAGGTCAACTCCTCTAGAATCAACAAATATTTTCGTGAACACCTCGAGCCTTTAAAAACAAATTTGAGTAGTGTCCGAGAAAATCAAACTATTCACTTTGGTGGGTATGATGTTGAACTCGAATTTTTTGAAAGTTGCCACTCTGAAGGAGACTTGGTTGTTCGGATTCCAGAATTGAAAGTCGCTTTTATGGGAGGCCTTTTTTATAACCAAATTCATCCTATCTTACGAATACAAGATGGGATGGACATTCTGAAATGGAAAAAAACTCTCTCCCATTACATCAACAACTATCCAGATTATCAGTTTGTCCCAGCTGAAGGGGAGCTAGCAGATGTTAAAGATCTTCAGCTTTTTCTCGATTATCTAGATGCTCTTACTAATCCTGAAATCGAGTTTAGTTACTGTCGTGAGAACTACGATTGGATGGAAATTCCTAGCCAAACCTCACTTGAAGAGAATTTTGATCTTCTCCGAGGAATCGCTAAGAACTTTATTACGTTGGATTAATTCTGTATGAGAACACTCCGTTTTGTCTATAAGTGTAGATAAAAGGTGAGTTAGTTGTAGATAAGTGATGAAATAATTGTCGATTTAATCCTTTTGATGGATCATCTAGATTCCTCGGTGACAATCACGTAAAATAGAGTGAACTTGTGGGGGAGTGGCTTGAAACATAATATTTCTTCGATTTTGGTACTATCCGTTGTTGTTCTGGTTATGGGATTTCAAGTTTCTTGTGGTTCTAATAGTCAATCAGACTCAGAAGATGTCTCCAATGGACCCAACGGAAGTCAGCCCACCCCAACTCCTGCTTATATCGCTCCTAAAAAACTCGAGATCATTACTGCGCAAAATAGCATTCAGGCCAATGGCGATTCACGTTCTCCTGCAGTAAGCGACGATGGGCAGTTTGTTGTTTTTGAGTCTTCGGCTTCGAATCTAGTTTCGTCGGACAACAACGGTGACTCTGATATTTTTCTTTTTGATCGGCAGTCTCAAACCATGATTCTCGTTAGTAAAAATTCCCAAGGGCAAAGTGCTAATGGTAGATCGCTGCAGCCCTCTTTGAGTTCTAATGGTCAATTTGTTGTGTTTATGTCCGAGGCAACTGATCTAGTAGAAAATGACAACAATAATTCGCTAGATGTATTTATTTATAACAGAAAAACAGATCTTGTAAGTCGAGTCAGCCAAACTTCGGCGGGAGTTGAAGGGAATAATATTTCACAGGAGGCTCGAGTAAATGGAGCTGGTACCTATGTTGTGTTTCAGAGTTTTTCAGATAACTTCGTAGCAGGGGATAATAACGGGTTTCCTGATATTTTTAGATACGAAGTTGCGTCGAAGGAACTTGTTCGAGTTTCAATCGCTAGCGATTCCTCTGAGCCTCAGGGTAACACCGCAAATCCAGATATTGATGACTCAGGCAATTTAGTTGTTTTTATGAGTCAGTCTAACAATTTTGGATGTATAAACTCAGGTTTTAGTAATCAAATTGTGATGCGTAATATGAATACTGGAGATCTAATATGCGTGAGTCAGTCCAACGGTGGGGCTGAAGGAAACAGCGAGAGTTCATTTTCAAAAATTTCATCAGATGGCAATTTAGTGAGTTTTGTTTCAGACTCGAATAATCTAGTGGCCAGCGATGTGAACTCGCAAATGGATATGTTTATTTATGATGTTGGGTTTAGTTTTCTAAACAGTCCAACATCGGGGAATTTAGCTAATGGTAGCAGCGACTTCCCATCTGTTGGCTTGTCGAATGATAAGGTTATTTTCCAGAGTAATGCAAGTAACCTCACCGGATTAGATGTCGATACAGAGTTTGATATTTATTCGTATAATATCGCTGACGGAAGTTTTAATTTGTTATCAATTGATGAAAATGGAATAAAGTCTGATGCGGATGCTGAATTTCCGTCAGTATCTAGAAATCATCAGCATGTGGTTTTTATTTCGAAAAGTCGCTCTTTTGACGACTCGAGATTAACCGGGACCTACTCCCATATCTTTGTTAGGCCCCTATCATTTGATTAACGACTACTCGAAAACAGCCTTCATTAGTTTTTTCACGTTTTTCCTCATTTCCACTAAATGAGGTACAACAGTTTTTGCTCTTAAAAAGTCGTTAAGAGGCATTATTGGGTAGCCACCGAACTGACCAGGCTGATCGTGATGATTTGAAAATACTGAAAGAGCTGCTGCCTGTACGTTGTTTCCTACTTTTTTGTGGCCTGCAACAACGGTTTTTCCTCCGCATACAAAACGATCTCCAATTTCTGCTGAACCAGCACAAACAAACTGTGCAGTTATCAAACAATGTTTTCCAACCTTTACGTTGGCGCCCCCAGCTTGGCGACGTAACGCGTCCAGGAGGGAGCCAGGGACTCGGGCG
>CAZFYV010000125.1:0-9599 GCA_964523195.1 uncultured Pseudobdellovibrionaceae bacterium | reverse complement strand
TTCCTAAAGACGCTTTTTTACCCCTCCCGGGACATTCACTTAAATACCTGAAAACACACAACTTTACCAGTTCTATGAGAGCTTCTTTGAAAGATCTACAAGGGAGCTATGTAAGTTTTTCTAGAAAAATCTATTGGCTCGACCAAACCATCAAGAAAAAGATACAGTGCGTTATATTCAAGGGTTGAATTGTGTATGGAGTGAAGACGCTGGTTGAACGTCTTCGAACAGTGGTTGAAAAAAAGGAAGGTAACAGTGTTCACTCCATCTCTTGTGGTGCGATTTTTCGTACATCTATTGATGTATGCGAAAAGCGCAAAAAAAGCTCTTATTCTAAAGATCGCAGTATCTTTATCTTTTGCCTCTATATCGATTGCCAAAGATGATCTTACAGCTACCGATGTTTTCTCGGGTGCTAGTCAAATTTCTTCAACAGAAGGTTGGAGCAAAACTGAACTAGAAATTTTAGCAGCAATGAACATTGCAGAGGCTCAAGGAGTTCCATTCAATTTCTATGGGCAGGACTTCTCCCCTCAAACACTTATTGATTTGTATTTACCAAAAGTACACCTACTTACAGACCAGGCAAGACTCATCTTACCAAGCGATCACATTAACGCTAATGAAGTGAAATTTTTCTTTGCTGCCCATCAAGTTTTCAATGGAATTCTTGGATTCCCTAGAGTTTCGCTTCAAGACTTGAGCGCTAGCAACCGCGAAGAGACTCGCGCTAAACTCGTTCAAGCTCTGATAAAAAGAATCGCATTTGTTGCTGCTCTTTCTCAAAGATATGATCTCGATTGGTTTACTAGTTGGGCAGCTCGTAATTCATACGCTTTACAAACTCCAGAAAATGCAGGTTCTTCTTTTATTCATCAGCACAGAAACTCTGAGCACCTCTTTGACATCACTCTCGGTGCAGCAACTGGAGAAACTAAAAAGTCTAAAGGAATTATCAGAAGTATCATTTCATCTCCCATTATAAAAGCAGGCCTTTCGACTCTTAATTTCAAAGGCCCTTCTGATTTCACAACTCTAGGAGAAGAGTTGGCTGATAAGACTTCACCAGAAGCTATCGGAGAGATGAACGCAGTAATGACTCCTCAGTCTTACTACGCCAACTATGAGGCATTGGCAAACGATCTCGCTGACCTCTTAATGGATAGTGAGTTCGTAAACTTCGCTGAGCAAATGGAATTGGGAACGGAACTTAGTGAATGGGAATCAAATCTTGAAGCAAAAATTCAAAAGTTCAATTCAAATCAATTTCCATTTGAAAGTGAAACAACAGACAACGACCTTCAATTTGAAGGAAAGAAACAAAGACTTAGTCAAAAAGTACAAAGACTAGCCTTCAAACTTTACCAACTCCAAAAAAATGGAAACAAAGAGCTTGATACCCTAGCACACGTTCAGTTTTTAGCTGGATTAAGAAGAGATATTCAAAACTCCGCCAATGATCAGTCATCATTGGATAGACTTGAACAGAGATATGAAACTGAACTAAGAGCAATTCTAGCAAATCGTCATACGAACTCACAAATACCTAGCAACTACCTCGTAGAAGAGCGAAGTTTTATAAAGGCAAATGAAACAAAATTCGAAAAAGTTCTACAAGCATTGAGATTAGCTGATATTGATCAAGTAAATCGCACTCACCGTGAAAGGCTCACTGCATTTGGGCACGACTGGTCTCAAGCAGGTATTGCTCAGCTAGACACTGATATTGAAGATACGAATTCCGACAACACTCCAGTAGTGATCGACGCTCCCAGAGAGATGGACTACATACAAAGACTTGTAAGTCTACGTGACGCCGTTTTTCACCGAGTGAATTTCACATTCCTTCCAATGGTAGAAAAATCAAACCTACCTGAGGACACTAAAAGATCTATAAGGACATCATTAAGTGAGTACCTTGAGCTCTTCAGTCAAAAAGTGAGTCAAGCCATCAATCGCTATTCGCAAGAGTTTTTGAATATGGAAGCTAGCGAGGACAAAGCAAAAGTGGCAGTAAAAATGTCTGAACTCGAGTCTCATATGACTCGATCACTACACCAAAACTTTAAAGCTATGGTTGAGATCTCAAAAGGACTCGACGCTGGTAAACGCAAATTCAGAAAACCATTAGCGAGCATCAAACGAACTATTAAAGACCTTAAAACAGGTAGCTCAATTTACATTCCAATCTTGCACGACATCTTAGATCAGTTTCCAATGAGAGCTCGTCTTTTTGGTAAAGTTTGTACATATATCTCAAAGCTCTGTATCAAAAACCAGCCATTGACTGATTTCATTAGAAATCGATTAACTTTTGCTGATGTGAGCAGAACAGGAAAACCAGTTAATTTTACAGGGATCCCCGTTGAAAAAATCAAAGACTCTCTTCCAGATGATGCTGTTGTTATCATAGTTGCTAATCACGATTATGCACCACTGGATGCGAAAGTGTTGGACGAACTTTCAAGGCAACTTGAAGCCAAAGAGACTATGTTTCTTACTACAAAACTCGCCTATCCTCACTTTTTCTTAAGAAAGAATACCGATCCAAACACCTTCTTTATTCAGGATCGTACTTGGATGGCTAAATCTATGAGAAGAATGTCAGCAACTAAGGGAAGAACTGTTTTTAATATCTTTCCAGAAGGAACACTACCATATTGGTTCGCACAGTTCCCATTAGTTGCAAAAGCAGGTGGCTTTGTTGTCGCAAGACGTGCTGCCCACAGACTAAGAGATAAAAAGAAAGTTTTTGTTTTGGAAGTTCAAACTAATATTCTTCCATACATGATTAACAATGAGAAAGACGAACTTACTGCTGAGATCCTTCCCCTTGTTGAAGTTCCAACTGATGAAGTGGAAAGAGACGATGCTTGGGTCAGCGAGATGAGACACAGCTTTGAAAACAGAACTAACTATCATCGTGGTGAGTCTTCTCCTGTAATCGTAAAACCTGAACTCCTTGAAGATTCAAGGCTACATAAATCTGAAAGCCTAATTACATTTGTAAGAGGAGCTCATGCAGCTCACCCTTACAGAGCGCATCCATCTGGCGAAATCACAAACGAATCTGACATCGTGCTCGGCGCTGGAGAAGTATTTGAGAAACACATTCAAAGCACCCTAGGAAGTGGGATGCTTTGTGAAAGTTATTTTTTATAACAAGATTGGCAGGGTAGAAGTTAATTTTGAGTCCCTAAACTGGGAACAGGGACAGTTAAAAAAAGAGGAAAGTTATGAAGTTGTTCAGTCGGTTGTTAACATTATTAGTAGTATTCTTTACTACATTGGCATTTGCCGGAAACGATAAAAAAGGTGATGTCGATGAGTTTGCTATTACACAAACTAGTGGAATGGCGCTTTACTACCCATCTACATTTTATGGTGGCTCACTTGCCACTCAATTCCCGGAACTCCCTGAAATGGAAGTTGTAAACTCTAGTGATTACAGAGACCTTGCATTTCTTGAAGCTTACCTAGAGCAAGAAGGTATCGCCCTAGGTTTGGGAGTGAATCCTAATAGAGATTCAAGTTTTGACTTATATGCACCATTTGTTGGAATCGTACTCGATTCTCCAGCAGAAGTGTTTGGAATGCCAGCAAATACGGAAGCTGGCCGAATGCACTTCATGACCCACGATGCAGTTCACTTATGGGCAGGTATTCCAGGACCAAGAATGGAAGACCTACAGGACCCAGAAAAACTTGAAGACATCAAAGATCGTCTTGTTCAAGTGATTCTTGATAAAGAAGCTCTAGCTTCAGCTTGGACAGCATTTGATTACATTAAGTACTATTGGAACTGGAGAGACGGTCAAGGGATGAACTACGTAGAAAAGAAAGCCCTTGAATTCTACAACAGCGGTCTTTTCTCAGTCGGCGATATTTCTAGAGATGATTTCATGAGTATTTTACTTACTGTGGCCAACAGAAGACCAATGGAGCACTTTAGACTCGTAAACAAAAACATCGACTCTAACTATATTGAATCAGCTATGCACGCTGGCGTTCCAATGCTTTTTCCAAACATGCGTTTTGAAAATGAAACTATCGATAGACTAGCTGTTAAGGCTCAGTCAAAAGTATTCAGAGGTCTCTTACCGGTTTATTCAGCAATCGACTTTCTTGAGAGAAGTAAAACTGGTCACACATACCAAAAGGCCTTTGCTCGCGGACTAACTGAGTACTACTACCAGGAATGGTTTGTTAAATGGGCTACAATGTTTAACATTGGACTTCCGATCGACGAAATGGAAGAGCAGTTAAATGACAAAATCAATGCCTTCAGACAAAACAAGCATTTTGCTGATATTCCAAACAACAAGCCACTTACATTCGAACTTCAATACACAAAGAACGAAGTTGCTCAGTTTGGTCGCAGAATCATCGAAATGCAAGAGGCTCTTAAGATCGTTGAAAAGCACGCTGGTAGAGACAGCTCAGCTCAGGTCGAGAGACTAGAAGAACTTCTTAATCAAGCAGCTGAACTAGCAAAATCTATTCAAAATCACGTTGATACAGCTGAAGTGTTCAGCGATGAAGATCTTCACAAATTTCAAACTCAGTCTTATGCACTTATCAAAAAAGCATCTGAAGAATTCAATGTTGATACTGTTCAAGCGGATGGACGTAAACTTCTTCCTGATTGGGCCAGACCACCACACAGTGACTTTTCAAACTACTGGTTTGACTCTTTTGCCTACGCTGTTAGACGCCCTGACATTATGGTTGCTTTCATCAATGCAGAAGGAATTATGAAAGAAATGCGTCAAATGAATCAAGACGAAGCCAAGGCTATCAGATCTGGAAAAGACTACAACTTTGAACTTGAAGAAACTGAAGTCAAATCAGCATTTATGGAGCAATTCTTAGCTCAATTATACAGACAAAACAATGCCCTCCCATCTGAAGTACCAACTGTAGACGAGGCGCCAGGAGAAAATGATTACCTGAAGCGTATGCATGTATTTTCTATGGCCATTCAAGAGCAGGTTTATTCTGTAGCTATGCCACAGCTCATGCAATTCAATTCACTAGAAAACAGTGAAAGAAAAGAAGTAAGTGAGACAATTGATAAGCTTGCCACTACTATTCAAGCAAAAATCGCTAAACTCGTCCAAACCTACAAGGACGTTTATCTTAAAGGTGAAAATGTTTCTGAAAAGGGAATCATCGCCGGAGAAAGGCAAATTCTTACTGCAGTAAATAATATGAATACTATCCTTTATAGAGTTCTTAATACGCTTGAAGAAGGTAAAACTTATTCTGCAATTAAAGCCGATATTGAGGCTCTAGATAAAACTCGCCACGACATGATGTACAAGACTGTTGAGCCAGCAGCTGGAACTGTGGCAATGCAAAATGTTCCACGATCTAAGAGAGGTCTTTCAAAAGTTTGTTCTGCGATTACGAAAGCTTGTACTTTTGGGTCGATCCGCGGAAAAGCAAAGACTACTTCTTTAGGCGAGCTAGTTCAGGTTGATGGCAACGAAGTCGCAATCGATGGACTTGATCAATTCGACGCGGTTGAAGAAGATGCTGTTTATATCTTCTTATCTAATAACGACAATAGTATTTTAGATGTTAAAGTTGCCAATCAAGTCGCTAAGAAACTCGGAGTTAAAAAAGACTTCGTATTAGCTGATGAGCAAGCTCAAGCGCAACAATCTATGTTTAGCGCTCTAGATGGTCGCGTAATTAATGAAGGTTCTGCGAACTGGGAAGAAAAAGCGATTAAAAAGCTTTCTGGAAAAGGCAAGAGAAGTCTTACAGTTCTTCCTGAGAGCAATGTTCCAACATATGGAGCTCAAATGCCTTTGATTGCAAAAACTAAAGGTTTTGAATTCGCAGCTAAAGTAGCTAAAGAGCTAGCAGGCAAGAAAAAGGTTTACGCAGTTACAGTTACAACCAACGGATTAGAAGCAGCAACTTCTAGAGATCAAGATGTAGAGTTTAAGGCTAACGTTACTGCACCAGTATTAGTTCCAGAAGATGCAGACGCTGACTGGGTTAACAACCACAGAGCAGCTTTTGAATCCTATGCAAACTTAGGACGCGGCAAAGCGATGACGGACTTGTTAGTAAAGACACCAATCAGAAACTCTAACGTACCAGCAGCTAGTGCAACAAGACCAATGAAAGACTTCCAAGACTTTTTCAACCAATGGAACACAGAGCAGAGATCTCGTGTTTGTGAAAAATTCTTTGAATTAAAAATTTAGTTTTCAACCCACTGAACTGTTACCAATGGGCTTCTCTCCGGAGAAGCCCGAATTTAAACACAAAGTGGATAAAGAATATTACGGATGAGGAATGGGGTTTTAGAGTTTCAGGGATGTTGACTCTAAAAACATGGATCGAAGTCGGGAGCTTCGATTGTTAAAGAGAGATCTAGGCTAGGAACCTAGGAGACATTTAAGGAGATGACAGTGAAAAACACATTCCGAAACTTAAAGGTGATTTTAAGTCTGTGCATGTTACTCGCGACTCCAGTTCAGAGTTTCGGTAGCGGAGAGAAATCTCTAGACCAGATTGCAATCACAAACACCCCAGGCATGACTTTTTATCGTCCAGCCAATTTTTATGGTGGCGAAATGCCTTTCCCTGAAATTCCAGAGATTGAGTTCATCAATACCAATGACCAACCTCAATTAGAAGGTCTTTCACGCTTCCTCGAATCACAAGGTGTTGCACTTTCTTTGGGCTCGAATCCAAATAGAGATTCAGCATTTGACCTCTACGCACCACTAGTTGGAATCGTTTTAGATCAACCAGCTGCAAGAATGGGCTTAACCCCAGAATCAGAAATCGGTCGAATGCACTTCATGACCCATGACGGTGTTCATTTGTGGGCGGGAATTCCTGGCCCTCGAATGGAAGATATGAAAGATCCAAAGAAGCTCGAAGAAATTAAAGAGCGTTTGGTGCAAGTCGTTCTCGATAAAGAAGCTTTGGCATCTGCATGGACAGCCATCGAATATACTAGATGGTACTGGAACTGGAGAAACAAACAAGGTGATAATAAGGATAATCAAGATGAGTTTGAAAAACTAAATTTTGGCCTTTTCTCTATCGGTGAAATTGATCATGATGAATTTATAAATATCCTTCTTTCAATCGCTAAAAATGATTGGAAGAACCACTGGGGAATCTTAAAAAGAAAAATGGATTATGGATATATGGTAAAGGCTCTAGAAGCTGGCGTACCTGCTCTTTATCCTAATCTTCGATTCTCTAACAAAATGTTGGATAAACTTGGAGTAAGAGCTCAAGCAGGTATCATGCGCGGCCTTCTTCCCGGAGTTTCTGCCTTATCTGCAATTAACAGGGGCGCTACGGGCTATTACTACCAACGATCTTATGCTCGTGGACTAGTAGATTTTTACTACCAAGAGTGGTTTACAGAATGGGCAACTCTTTTTAACTACGGAATTCCCATCGACGAAATGGAAGAGCAGTTAGCTGACAAGATCCAGCAATTCCGTGAACAAAAACATATGACTGATATTGCTGAAAACCCAGAATATCTTTACGAAATTATGTATCTTCGTAACGAAGTCGCTCAGTTCGGCCGTAAACTCATCGAAATGAAAGAAGTCTGGAAAAACAATCAAGGAATCGCATCCGCTCAAGATATGAGCGATTACCAAGATATTCTTGATAGAGCTGTTGAAACAGTACAAAACTTGGATGCCTACAAAGCTTCAACGACAACTTATTCTCCTGAAAAGGTTCAAGAGTTCAAGGCTTATGCCTCAAGCTTAATGGACGCTGCAAATACAAGATTTCCTGTAGACACATACATTCCATTGTATGTACGCCCTACTTTCAGTGACTATTCAAATTTCTGGTACGATTCTTATGGTTACGCTCTAGAGCGCCCTGAGATTATGACCTCTTTTCTTAACTCTGGCGGAATTCAAAAGAAACTAGCTGAGCTCAATGACGAAGAGAGAAAAGCCATTAATAAGGGACAAGAGTACGAAGAAAAAGAAGTTGTACTTGGACAAGATACGACTAAATACATCTCTACTATTCTTGCTCAGGCTTTCAGAAAAGAAAACAAGCAAGACTACAGACTCCCAGAAGAGGGACAAGGTGAAACGGCCTACCTAAGAAGACTTCAGCTATTTGCTCTCTCTTTTAAAGAGCAAATTCATGCAGTGGCACTTCCACAAATCATGGAACATCGTCAACTTAGTATTGAAGATCGAAAAACACTTTACGATCTTTTGGCTAAAGCAAATACAACGATTCAACAGGCTATTGGTGAGCTAGCTGGCGCTTACAAGAACGAATATGTTGCTGGCAACGCTTCCAATGCTCAAAGAACTAAGATTACAGATATCGAATCTCAAGTTTCTAAAGGTGTTAACAATATCAACATAACTCTTGTTAAAGTACTTAATATCTTAGAGCATGGCGGCTCACTTCAGGATCTCGATAAAGAGCTCGGTTATATCACTCAGGCCGTAAATGGCATTGAGAATAACGAAAGCTTTGATTTTGTTCCTGGATTTCTACCACTTAACGCAGGCCCTAGAGCAAAAGGCATGATCCAAATGGGTTGTACAGCAATCTCTGGATTGTGTAGACCTGGATTTGGATCTATTAGAAGTTATGCTAGAGCTATCAACTACGACCAAGTCTTCAATCTTGAAGATGGTAATCGTTTAGCAATCAATGGAGTGCAACAACTTGAAGATCTTCCAGAAGATGCTGCAGTGATCTTTGTTGTAAATCATGATCAAGCTCTTGGAGATATTAAGGTCGTTCAAGAAATCGCTAAAAGTATCGGCATCAAAAGAGATATGGTTTTGACTCGCAAAGAAGTAAACATTCAAAACCATGGTTTCCCAGCTTTAGACAAAAACACTCTCTTTATCGAAGATAAAGAGTGGATGCCAAAAGCTATCGATAGAATGAAAACGGCAAAAGGTCGTTCGTCTCTTACTGTAGCACCAGAAGGAACTCTTCCTTACTGGGGAGCTCAAATGCCTCTTACTTCTAAAGTTGGAGCTTGGGTGGCTGCAAGAAGAGCTGCAAATGCTCTTAAAGAAAGCGGCAAGCAGGTCTTCGTTGTTAATGTAACTTCAAACACTCTCGAAAACGTAACTTCAAGAGAAGCCACTGACTTGGTTTTCGATGTTCAAGCTCCTATCGCAGTTCCTGACGGCGAAGTTAGCAAAAATGACCCTTGGGTTCTTGAGCACAGAGAATCATTTGAGGCCATGGCTAATGTTGGACGCGGCACAAATATGCCAGATCTTATCGACAGAATGCCACTACGCGGAACTGAAATTCCTGCGGCTGCAAGAGTTCAACCATACAACAATTTCAGCAATTTCTTTGCAAAATGGAATGAAGATCAGCGCAAAATGGCCTGTGAGAACTGGTTTGCTAAATAAATAACAACAAAGTAGGAAGTAATTCCTACTTTACACTTCCGATTTTTTTGATATCACTTAAATCAGCCCTACGGGCTGATTTTTTAATAGGCCAAATGGTTGGTAAGGATTGAGCTTATGATTACGCTGATTATAACTTTGTTTACAGTCTTTATTTTTTGTCTGTCACTACTCTATCTCAAAGTTCCTAAT